>JAGAKP010000007.1 GCA_017625615.1 Clostridia bacterium | reverse complement strand
CCTCAAGCTCACCGACGCCGCACCAGGTGGCAACGGTGAAGGTAAAGCAAACGTATCTCGCCTGAACGGGAGCGGAAAGTGTAAGCTCTGCGGAAACTATTTCGTTTTCGGTTTCGGCACTGACGGGCATAACGCCTGCGGTGTACCAGGTCTGACCGTCCATAGAAAGAAGGACTGTAACGGTGGTGGGAGCTACAACTGCCCAATCCACAAGATGAGTAAACTGAGAGGTAAACTTCTGTACCGAGCTTGTAGCACCGAGATCGTAAATAACGTCACGGGAGGAGCCGCCGTTGAATTTGAAGAACTGACCGTTATGTATACTGTTTGCGGTGGCTTTTTTGCCGTTGGTCATTATAGTGGAGGTAACGGGAGTGTTATTCTTCTTTTGCTCGTCGTTAAGATCTGCGGGACAGTTTATCTGCTGAGTAAGACCTGCAATGAGGTTTACAGTCTGATTGGAGGGGTTGGGCCAATTTTTAACGGTGGGGTCAAAGGAAAGGGCAGGATAAAGAGGAACCTCATTGGAAACGCCGGTGTTGGCGTAAACGGCAACCTCTTCAACGAGATACATCTTTGTATCTGTAGCCTCAAGAGTGAAGCGGACGTATCTGCCCGATGCGCAGTTATCGAGAATGAGGGGGAAGCTGTACACGTTCTGTCCCGATGCGACGCCGTATATTCTGCCGATATCGGTAAAGGTGGAGTTATCGTCGCTGACAGCGTAGGTGACTGCAACGGGCATATAGGTGCCGATGTTCATATTGGAATAGCATTCGGTGCGGAACACGCTGAGATCATCGCGCTTTTTGCCGAGGTCTACGGTTACGGAAACAGACTCGCCGCCTTCGTAGCCTACCCAGATGCCGCTTTCAAAATAGCCTGTAAAGGCTCCGTCGGTAAGACGCTTGCCGTCATCGGGAAATTCCTTCGTATTCTTACCGGAAGCGGTATACTTTGCGCCCTTGCTGACAAGCTGTAATGCGAGAGATTTATCGGGAGCGTTTCCGCCCTTGTAGCTTACAGTGCCAAGCTTTTCGTAGGAAGCCTTGAGAAGCTCAAGATACGCTTCGTCTACGGAGGATCCGCCTTCGACGTTGGCGATGACCATAAGCTCATCAAGGAACACCCAAGCGGAGCTCTTTGTTACGGCAAATTTTACGTAACGTGCGGTTACGTAATATTCAGAGGTATAGACCGCCTCAAGACGTGCACCCTCTACCATTTCGGGAAGTTTGCAAAAGCCTACGTTGGTAAACTTTTCGCCGTCCTCGGATACCATTACCTTTACAGAGCCGGGAGGAAGTATTCCCGCAGTGTTTACGGATAGATAGCTGCAACGGAATTCGTAAATGTTATCGTAAACCGCGCCGAGGTCAATAGTAACGTTTACGGTGGAATCGGTGTAGCCCGAATACTTTGCGTCGCTGTAATCGCCGCTCTCATCGGGAGCGAACTGGCCGTCGGTAAGCTCGGTGTTATAGGAATCCACGTAAGCGTCGCCTGCCTTGGCGGTGTTTTGGTATGCAGTACCCGTACTGATGACGGTTGCATTCTGAGGATTTTCAACGGGAACACGGGTATCCTCTTCGGAAACCTCTTTGGAAGCTTCTTCTTTGTCTTCAGAGGGTTCGGAAACCGTCGTATCGGATACGTCGGAAACGTTGCCGCTTGCGGGCTTACAGCCTGCCACCAAGGCAAACAGCATTACTGCCGCAAGCAGAAAAGCAATTTTTTTCATAGGTGTACCTCCAAATATTTGCATCAAGGTGCGTAAATTGTTTTTCACTCTCCTATTTTAACATTACGGAGCAAAAGTGTCAAGTAATTAAATATACACCATATTATTTACTTGACAATAGTGTGAATGTGTAGTATACTATTGGTACAGACTGTACTTTAAAAGGAGTTGATGTTATGTCTGTATATATCTGGACTGCACTTTTTATAGTGCTTATAATCATTGAGGCTATGACAGCACAGCTCACTACCATATGGTTTGCCGTAGGTGCGCTGGCGTCAGCGATTGCAGCCTTTTTCAACGGTCCCGTATGGCTTCAATGGACGTTGTTTCTGGTAGTTTCGGTGGTACTCATCTTAAGCACCAGAAAATTGGCAAGAGGATTGCTTAAAGCAAAGCCGAAAGCCACAAATGCTGACCGTGCTATCGGTCAAAACGGAATAGTAACCGAAGAAATTGACAATCTTAATGCAAAGGGCGCCGTTAATCTCAACGGTATGTTCTGGACCGCCAGAAGCGAGGATAATACCGTGATCCCCGTAGGCGAGACTGTGACAGCCGTAAGAATAGATGGCGTTAAGCTTATAGTAACAAGACAAGAAACCAAGGAGGATTAAAATGCCGTATATTATCATAGGAGTTTCTCTTTTTATTGTATTAGTTATCGTAGCTAATATCAAGATCGTTCCCCAGTCGCAGGCTTACGTTATTCAGCGCTTGGGTGTGTATCACGCCACCTGGCAGACGGGTATTCATTTCAAAATACCTCTTATAGAGAAAATAGCCAAGGTCGTATCCTTGAAGGAGCAGGTTGTTGACTTCGCACCTCAGGCGGTTATCACAAAGGATAACGTAACCATGCAGATCGACACCGTAGTGTTCTACGCAATTACCGACCCGAAATTGTACACCTACGGTGTTGAAAGACCCGTAAGCGCTATTGAAAATCTTACCGCGACAACACTGCGTAACATTATCGGTGAAATGGAGCTTGACCATACGCTCACCTCAAGAGATACCATAAATTCCAAAATACGCGTTATACTTGACGAGGCTACAGACCCTTGGGGAATTAAAGTAAACCGCGTTGAGCTTAAGAACATTATACCTCCCCACGAAATTCAGGACGCCATGGAAAAGCAGATGAAGGCAGAGCGTCAGAGGCGTGAATCCATTCTTCGTGCCGAAGGCGAAAAGGCAAGTAAGATACTCGTTGCGGAAGGTCTGAAGGAAAGCCAGATACTCGCCGCACAGGGCGAAAAGGAAGCAGCTATTCTCCGTGCAGAGGCTATAAAAGAAGCGAAGATCAGAGAAGCCGAGGGTGAAGCAGAGGCTATTCGTCAGGTTCAAAAGGCGAAGGCGGAAGCTATTTCCCTTATAAACGATGCTGATCCCGGCGAAGGCTATCTTACCATCCAAAAGCTTGACGCATTTGCAAAGGCGGCTGACGGAAACGCAACCAAGATAATCATTCCCTCCGAAATTCAGGGTGTTGCGGGACTTGCAAAAGCTGTAGTGGAAACCGTAAGCGAAGAAAAGAAGTAAAATCTTGACAAAACACGTCCGTTGTGTTATAGTTAAACAAATCGGACTAAAAAAATCACCCCGAGAAGCCTTACGGATTCGTGGGGACCCAGACAACAAAAGCCCGACAAGAAGTCGGGCTTTTTTCAATATTGGAGGTTTTCTGATGAACATTTATGAAGAGCTGCAAGCAAGAGGGCTTATTGCTCAGGTTACAGATGAAAAAGAAATACGCGAGCTTGTAAACACAGGCGGTGCGAGATTTTATATCGGCTTTGACCCTACCGCAGATTCGCTCCACGTAGGTCACTTTATGGCACTTTGCCTTATGAAGCGTCTGCAGATGGCAGGCAACAAGCCCGTAGTACTCCTCGGCGGCGGTACGGGATTCGTAGGCGATCCTTCAGGCAGAACGGATATGAGACAGATGATGTCTCCCGAAACCATAAAGAGCAACTGCGATAAGTTCTTAAAGCAGATCGGCAGATTTATCGAATTCGGCGAGGACAAGGCTATCGTAGTTAACAACGCGGACTGGCTGCTCAGCCTTAATTATATCGAGCTTCTCCGTGACGTTGGTGCGTGCTTCTCCGTTAACAATATGCTCCGTGCCGAATGCTACAAGCAGAGAATGGAAAAGGGACTCAGCTTCTTTGAGTTCAACTACATGATAATGCAGGCGTACGACTTCTACTACCTCAACGAGCATTACGGCTGTAATATGCAGTTCGGCGGCGACGATCAGTGGAGCAATATGCTTGCAGGTACCGAGCTTATCCGTAAAAAGACCGGCAAGGACGCTTATGCTATGACCATTACCCTGCTTCTTAACAGCGAAGGAAAGAAGATGGGCAAGACCGCAAAGGGCGCAGTTTGGCTTGACCCCGAAAAGACCTCTCCCTTTGATTTCTACCAGTACTGGCGCAACGTTGACGATGCAGACGTTATGAAGTGCATCCGTATGCTCACCTTCATTCCCGTTGAGCAGATCGAGGAAATGGATACTTGGGCAGACAACCGCATTAACGAAAAGAAAGAAGTTCTCGCATACAGCCTTACCGAGCTTGTTCACGGCAAGGAAGAGGCTGACAAGGCAAAGGCTACCGCAGCCGCACTCTTCTCCGGCGAGGGCGACGATTCCAATATGCCCACCACTACCCTTTCCAAGGATATGGTTGGCGAAGACGGTATCGGCATTATCGACCTGCTTATGGCGTGCAAGCTTGCACCCAGCAGAGGCGAAGCAAGACGTCTTATAGATCAGGGCGGTATTTCCGTCAACGGCGAAAAGGTTCCCAACGCAAACCACAAGGTTTCCGCAGAGCTTCTTAACGAAAGCATAAAGATCAAAAAAGGCAAAAAGGTATTCCACAAGGTAGTTGTTGAATAAATAGGTTACCCCGCGAAGCTGTTAGCGTTTGCGGGGTAATTTCATAATATCTGCAAGGACAAAACACAATAACGGTGTTAAACTGCATATACACAAGAGCATAAAAACTTACGCTCCGCTTGAACGGGGCGTAATTTTTGCTTTTATTTCTTATATTTGACTACTGCGAATACTATACAGCCGATAACTGCGATGGCTGCGGCGATGATGGGAATGAGATGTGCAAAGGAGAGGAAGCCGCCTTTTTCGGTTTCGGAGGTGTCACTTACCGCCTCGGAGGGCTCTTCCGAGGATTCCTCTACGGGAATACGGTCGGAAAGGCGCTGCTGAAGGAGCTTTTCAAGCAGTCCCTCGGTAGCGAAAGCCTGATTCCATATACCGTGGCCTGCGCCCTTGTATTCTACGTACTCAACCTTCGTGCCGCCCGCGTCCTTGATAGCCTGAACCGTATCACGGGAGCCTGAAACGGGAACCGCATCGTCTGCATCGCCGTGGAAAACGTACAGAGGAACGTCCACGAGGTTCTCAGCCTGAGAAGGATCTCCGCCGCCGCAAACCGCTATTGCCGCCGCGAAAACGTCGTTATGACGCATTATAGCGTCCCAAGTGCCGAAGCCGCCCATGGAGATACCGGAAACGTACATACGGTCGGTATCTATGGAATAATTTTCCTTAAGCTCCTCGAGAAGCTCCATAACCGCCTTCATTTCGTTGGATTCGGGAACAGCCTCGATAGAGTATGCGCCGTTTGCCCAAGGAGTATCCACCCACTGGTGGTTTACGGGGCACTGAGGGGCAACGATGATGGTTTCGGGCATATTATCGGCAAGATACTGAACGCAGTGGAAGAACTGCAATTCGTTGTCATTGCCGCGCTCGCCTGCACCGTGGAAGAAGAAAAGAAGGGGGTATTCCTTGCTCTCATCATAGTTTTCGGGAAGGATGAGACGGTAAGGAAGGGTGGTTTCCTCGTTTGTATAAGTGTATTTTCCTGCAGTTTCTTTTATATTGCCTGCCGCGTTGGCGGTAAGCGGTAAGGTTACGAAAAGCATACACAAAAGCACAGCCAATATTTTTCGCATGGCGTTCTCCTTTTTATCTGTTGTTTATTCTGAGTCCCGCACGGCGGATATGGTCTATTTCGCCGAGACGCTTAAGGACGGGACGGGTAAAGCCCGTATCCGAATTGCGGAATTCGAAGGTGGTAACACTGCTTGTATTGAGGGATATTCCGGGATACATAACGCCGGGTGCGGTGTTAAGCAAGTGGGCGATCCACGCACAGCCGAATCCGCCGTGGCAGAAAACAGCGATGCTATCGTTATTATGATTGGTTATACGGTAGAATGCGCCCTCTCTGGAATAACCGCAGGAGGCGAGAAACTCATCGGAGCTTTTGATCATATTCTCAACGGTAGCCATGCGGTTTTCCTCGTAATGGTCCTTGAAGTTATGTACTCCGTGCTGAAGGTCAAAGCTATAAGAGCAGTTACTTTCGGGCGTAAAGCGGTGGGATTCCATATAATCCATACTCTCCGCCGTCCAAGGGAGTATCGTAGGCTCGAGTCCCTTTTCCTTGCAGGTGGGAGCGGCGGTATCCAACGCTCTGCCGAGGGGAGAAGCGTAGATGCGGTCGATCTGAACGTCCTTAAGCCAATCTGCAAGGGCGTGCGCTTCCTCCCAGCCGAATTCGGTTATGGTGTTATTTGCGTAATCGGGGTCTGCATGACGGATAATATACAGTATCATTTCAGTGTATCCTCTTTCATTTCGGCAAGACCTTTTCTGAATGCCGCAAGGGTTTCGGGAATATTCTCATCAAGCTTGAGGTAGTTGGTGATAACGCTTTCTCCGTCGACGGAAGCGTAGTCGTTTGCGGAGAACCATACCGCAACCTTGATGCGCTTACAGAATTCATCGTCGTTTTCGAAGTTTTTGAACATTTCCTCTATCCACTTAGCCTGTCTCTTTTCGTTTCTGCCAAGCTCGGTCTGAATATATGACTGAGAGGACCAGCTATACTGATATGCTCCGCCTGCGCCGCAAGCAAATTCACCGATACACCAAGGATAATTATCGAAGTAAGGAGTGCTCTGCTCGTATACGTAGGTATACATTTTCTCGAAGGAATCCTGCTCGGGCTCGTTGTTCATAGCGTAATTGGTAACGCCGTACATCTGAACGCACTTTTCATCGGGCATATAGCAAAGCATATTGCCCCAGTTGGAGTAAGGACAGCTCGTTGCGATGGGGTTAAAGATCCAGATACAGTTGTCAACGCCCTCCTCCTGGAAGATGTTGTACATACGCTCCCAGCACATCCGGAAGATATCGGGGTCTGCAAGAGAAAGCATACCGCAGTAATCGGTCCAGTCAGTGTTCATTTCGTTGCAGAGACGGAACAGGACGGGCTTGCCGTATTCCTTGAGGGACTGCGCAAGCTCACGGAATTTGTTATCCATCTTGCCGCGGAGAATATCGTACATGGGAGTATCACCATTGGCGGCGTTGTTGGTATAGGTCCACTGATACGTGAACATAAGCACGGGCTTGCCGTTGAAGCCGTTACCGCCTGCGTGCTTTTCAGCACGTTCCTTTATGCTTTCCTCAAAGGTGGATTCACTGTCGTACCAGCCCATGTGCATATAGGTCATAAATACTTCCATATCGTGGTCGAGCGCTTCTTCGCTTGAAAGCCATTCTATGTAAGCGTCGTCGTTCTTTTCGTAGAATGCGCCCCAATCAACGTGGTCCTGCTTGCAGAGCTTATCGTAATAAGCCTTGGTCTCATCGTTCCACGTTTCGGGAATGGTGACTTCGTAAGCGCCCTGACCGTTTACGGGAGTGCCTACGCGGTCGATCTCGGTAAAGGAGGCGAGCATTTCGTCAAACTGCTCGGACATATCCTCGGTGGACTTGAAAACGAACAGGAAGAAATACTCGAAGGAATCTGCGGGACGGACGATAGCAATATTGTAATAAGGCATCTCGCACTTAAGGGGCAGATTGATGGTAATGCTGTGAACGGAAACGGAATAACCGGGTATTATTTCGGTGGAATCGGTAACGACAGGTCTCGTACGGCGGAGGTTGTTATCTGCAAGGAACTTTACGTCGCCGAACTGCTCGGTAAGCCATTCACCGGTATAAATATCCCAGCCGTGCTGGTTTGCGCCGTAGGGATTCTGATTTTCATAAGTAACGGTAAGGCAGTAATCATCGGTAAAATACTGTGAACGGAGAGCACCGAGATTAAAATCTGCTTCTACCTTGCCGCCGGGAAGTGTGAGACAGTATCCCTCGGGAAGGTTTACGGCGCGGGTATAACCGTTACCGCCGAAAAGATAGCGGATATCGGTTCCCTCTGCTTCGGTAACCGAGCCGAGAGAAACGCCGTCTGCGTATACGCCGAGAGAATAGACCTTATCGGCGGTGTCTATGCCCTTTTCGGAATCCTTATAGGTATCCTTCCAAAAAGAAGCAGCGTTTTTATCTGTAATCAAAGCTTCACTCTCCTCCGTGTCGGAAACTGCACTTGTATCGGGAGCGGAAACGTCCTCTGGAGTGCAGGCAACCACTGCGGGCAATATCATAAGCACCAGCAGTAATGCGGCAAAAATTCTTTTCATAAAAAATCCTCCGTAAAAATTTTGGGTGTTATACATCCGTTTCTTTATATTTGCTATTATATAATAGCATAGTTTGGAATAAATGTCAATTTCAACTTGTTTTAACGACAAAAACGTGGTATAATTTTTCTATCATTCAAAGAGGTGATACAAATGGAAAAAATACTTTTACATACCTACGTTATTCCCGTAAAGGGAGTAAAAAAGAAGACCGTATACCATTTCAGCGATTCTCATCTGACGGAGTACGATGCGCTTTCCGATGAAAAAGAAACCGAAAGAGCGAAAAAGCAGACAGAATCCTGGATAAACATACGCCAAAGCTTTACGAGCGCATACAGTGAGCCTTACGGTGAAATGCAGGCAAAAAGCGCTATTGAACATTTTTCAAATCTTATTGAAGCGTCTGCAGACGGTGACGCGCTTGTTATCGCGGGAGACACTTTGGATTACGTAAGCGGTGCAAACGTCCGCATTACAAACGAATATTTTGAAAAGGTACGCTGTCCGATGATGGCAGTCTGCGGTAACCACGAAAAGGAAGCGGAAATTCCCGAAGAGGGACTTATTTCCATGATGAAAAAGCCCGTACAAAAAATCGAATTTGACGATCTTATTATCATCGGCTTTGATAATTCACAGAGAGTTATTACGAAAGAGCAAAACGATGCTTTGAAGCAGGCACTTTCAAGCGGAAAGACCGTAATCATCGCAATGCACGTTCCCATAATGACGGTGGGTAACGAGCATGCGTTGCGGAGAGCGGGCGAATATTTCCAGCTCAACTATGACGGTTGCCCCGAAGAAAACCTTGAATTTATCAACACTATCAAAGCAAACGCAGGCAGCGTTGCGGCGGTGCTTGCGGGACATCTGCACTTTATATGCAATTCGGAAATAACCGAAGGCGTTACACAGTACGTTTCATCCCAGGGTATTACGGGAAATCTTAACAAATACATTATAGGAGAATAAAAATGACCTATACGGAGCTTTGCGGAAAATTCAATTTTACCATGCCTTCTTATGCGGCTGATTACTACGACGAGTTTATTTCGGAATACGACAGAAGCGTTCCTTTGCTTTCTTCAGAGGATGCGGCAATGGTTGCTGACGCCACTTCCCTGCCCGAGGACGGCAAGGCGGCACTTATAAAGTGTGCGGAGATAATAAACGCCGACGATAACGCACATCTGTGCGGATCCTTTCTGGCGTGTCTTACGGTATATAAAAGAGTCCCTTGGGTGAACTACATTTACTGGGACGATCTTTTTACGGTTAAAGGACTTAAGCCCGAGCAGGTAGGCTGGGTACTGGTTGCCACACAGCTTGCAAACACACTTAAAAACAAAAAGCCTCCCGTTGACCTTAACCAAGAAAACATCGGTGCTTTCCGCGGATATTCGCAGGCGTGCTTTGGTCAGAAGGGATATTGGGGTATTCTTGAGTGGCACTGGAATATGCTTTGTGCAGGCGGATGTATGTTTATGTTCGGCGTGCTCAAGTTCGTGCCCGGTGAATTTACCGGTGACTTCCCCGTTATAACCGACGGGAAAAGATACGTTTCTCTCGTAGGCGGTGAGTATTTTATCGGCAAAGAGGGCGAGCTTGTTGACTGCGAGGAAAAATCTATCGGCAAGACGACCTTCTATGAGGATGAGGAAAAATACGTTGGCAACGTGGTAATCGCGGGCGGTGCCGTTGAGACCTCGCCTACGGAATTTTCAAAGGAGATCTGGAAGGATTACCTCCGCGGCGGCACTCACACCATTGAAATACATATTCCCGCCAAAATAGAGTACACCCCCTCCGCAATAAAAGAAGCATATAAAATGGCGGTTGAGTTTTACAAGGATTTTTATCCTCAGCACAAGCCCAAGGCCATAGCGGGTTATTCGTGGATATTCTCGCCTCAGCTTGAAAAGGTGCTTCCCGAAACCAGTAATATTCTTGCGGTAAACCGCAGTATGCATATTCTTCCCAACGTTGGCTCCTTTGGTGCCGACTGCAGATTTATACGCGAAGGCAGCAGTCTGCAAAAGCGTATGGCGGCAGAATGTGAAAAGGGCACCGAATTCCACTATGGGGTAATGTACACAACAATTGATGAAATCGAAGATTTCGGAAAGGTTATTGAATAATATGAAAAAGCCGTCCGTAAGACGCCTGCTTTCTTTTTCCATAGTTTTAATATTTCTTTTGGCGCTTATCCCCGCAACACAGGTTTATGCCAATGATATCGAGGTTTTGGAGGAAGACAACTTCACGATTCTGTGGACAAGCGATCCCCAATGGTATTCCTTTGCTTACCAAGATATCCTCGTACAGCAAAATGAATGGGTAGTTGAAAACTTCGAGCGGTTGAATATGAAATATATCGTTCACACGGGAGATTTCGTCGACCTGCCTCACAACCGTGAACAATGGAATTTCGTTACCGAGCAATACAAAAAGTGGGACGAAGCGGGCTTGCCCTACGGCGTACTTGCGGGTAACCACGACGTTGACGGTAAGGACCACACCGAGTTCAGCGAATATTTCGGTGAAAAGCGCTTTAATTCCAATTCCTGGTACGGCGAAAGCTACGACGATAACCGCGGGCACTACGATCTCATAAGCGAAGGAAATACTGATTTTATCTTTGTTTATCTCGGATACGGCGACCACAGCGAGGAGGATTACAAATGGCTCAACGACGTGCTTGAACGGTATTCAAGCCGTATTGCCTTTATATCCTTCCACGAATATCTTTACGCTGACGGAACACGCACCGAGATCGGAAACGAGATATTTGAAAAGGTAGTGCTTAAAAATCCCAACGTGCGGATGGTATTTTGCGGTCACAACTATAACGCGGTAAAACTTATTGACCATATTGACGATAACGGTGACGGCGAAGCGGACAGAACAGTTTATCAGTTGATGGCTAATTACCAAAATCTTACAAACGGCGGAAACGGATATATGAGGTTTCTGGAGTTTGATAAAAAGGACGGTAATATTTCCTTCCGCACCTATTCCCCGTACCTGAAGGATTTTAACGCCTACGATAACCGCGGCGACGAAATGGACGAATACGGTTACCGCGATGAGTTTACCGTTCCCTTTGATTTTTCCGTTCCCGCAAAAAAGAGTGAAAAGGACCCCGAAAAAGGAACGGTCGTACTCAAATCGGCGGCAGTCTTCGGCGATAAAGAAAAAACCGTTCTTCCGCTTAACTATATAAACACGTCCGAAAGCGGAAGCACCTATAACAACGCAGGTATTTACGACCGCACCTTTTCACTGGATGCCCGCGACGCGGTAAAGGGAAAAGCGGACGTAAGCTACGTTACCGTACGGTACGAAAGCAAGAAGGGTTACCGTGTAACCGATATTATTAAGGACGGTAGCACTATGCCCGTTATACCGCAGGATGGTATGGTTCTGGTAATTGCAAAGGACGCAAAGGACCGAAACGGTAACGGTTTTGATATTAACGGCGTTACCGTGGGACAGGTAGTTACCTTCAGCCAGATCTCGGGCGTTATAACGCCTATGGCTTTATCCCACGCAAACGTGGTAATAGATTCAATTGGCAGAGAATTCAATATCAACGGCGCAAACCGTACCGTGAAGGCGGACGAGCTCGTTATATTTGACAGCACTTGGGGAAAAACCACCTATAACAAGGATGACGATAACAAGTGGAATATGATATTCACCTTCTCCCCTGTTGAAGGAAGCAAAAACAAGTATACTCTTCTTTCTGCTTCCACTGCATCGGGCGAAGCCAAGGAAGAGGATATTCCCGAGGACGGATTTGCTTTGGTCATAAACACTGCTTCTTACGAAAGCTCCTTCCGCGCAAGCATGCGAAAGGTGCTCACCGTGGGAGCGGTAGTTACTCTTAACGGATATGCACCCAACGAAGGGTATGTTTACGAGGGCGAAAGTATAATTTCCACCGATCCCGATGACTGGAAGTATGATAAATCCACGTTGGTTGCTGAAAAGAATGAAGATAACGCGCTGGTTCTGTACAACACCGACGGAAAGTGGCCCGATGCAGGCTACACCCTTGAGTCTCCCGTTACCTTTGATCCCGAAAAGGCTTCGCTGTATTACGATCTTTTGATTGAAAAGAATTCGCAAACAAGTATTCTGCTGTTTTTTAACGGCAGTACGGCGGATTCACCCGTTGAGGGACAGTATATAAAGTTAAATTCCTATTTTTCGGGAGTTACCATTTCTTCGGGAAGCGGTGACGTCAAGGGAGACGGAAGCGTGATAAGCGGTACACTTGATCTTAGCACGGTGGAGTTTCCCAAAGGATGCTACAACGATGACGGTACGCTGACCGTAAGCGGTATAAAAATATTCGCCTCCGGTGAAGCTGACACCAAGGTTATCATTAACCGCTTGATGGTTATGACGGAATACGAAACGGAAGAAAGTATCCCCGATGAAACGGTATCCGAGCAGGAAAGCGAAAGTGCCGTTTCCGCAGAGGAAAGCTTATCCGATACCGATAAAAGCGGTAAAGGCAGTCTGATACTGCCCATATCGATAATGGTAATTGCCATAGTTATCGGCGCGGTAACGGTTGCCGTAATACTAAAAAAGAAATAGACACATTAAAATTCCCGCAGAGCATAACGCTTTGCGGGAATTCTCAATTATTTCATTTCTGCCTTTAATTCTTCTGATTTTTGTTTAAAAACGCTTCTTACAGTATCCCAATTACTGCCACACTCAAGTACATCCAAAATATTTAAAGACTTTTCACATTGGCGCAATGCTTTTTTCAATTCGCCTTTTTCTTTATGACAATCAACCATTATCAAATGCATATCCAGCATATTCTGCAAGCAAACCCCTTCTTCTGTGCAAGCTGCAATCCATCTTTCCTCACCTTCCAGTACTTCTGCCTTTACGGAAAGATGCGATATATAGATTTCGGGTATGATATCAATTACCTTTCGGGCACTTTCGAGATCTTTTTTGGCTTTGTAAGCATACGCCATAAAACGGCAGGCATCATATTTCAAAGCTTCATCCTTGGTGACGTCGAGTATTTTGGAACCTATCTTAACAGCTTCATCGGGGTTTGAATCCATATCCACTACGTACAAAAGATTACACAGCAGGATGTCGTTATCCGGATACTCTTTTAAACCTTTTTCCAGTATTTCACGCGCTTTTTCTTTATCGCTAAATCGATATTTCCAGCTTTCTTTTGCTATATCCAGTGCTTTTTCTTCTATTTCACTTTGGTTAAAATCGAAAAGCGTATCCATTGACACGTCAAAATAGCGCGCTAAAACAGGTAATAGCGTGATATCGGGAAATGCTATATTATTTTCCCATTTACTTACAGCCTGAAAAGAAATGCCTATGCTTTCTGCAAGCTGTTCCTGTGTTATTCCCCTGCTTTTTCGCAGTTCCTTTATTTTGTTGCCAATATTCATTTGCGTACCTCCTATTTGTCAAGGGGCGCCTTCCTTGTGATATCAATTATAGCACGGTAATATCATTAAAACAATAACTGTGAAAACGAGATTTTTCAACCAATAGTTGAAAATGCACCGCTATACAGACGGTGCATTTTGATTTGCTTACTTCTTTTTCTTTTTGAATATGAAGAACGCTGCGACGGCAATTCCTGCAGCTGCGCCGACAGCCGCAGCTATCCAAGCGCCTGCGTTTCCTTCAGAAGAACCTAAAGAAGAGGACGTGTCCGAGATATCGGAAGACTCTGCTTCCATGGTTTTTTCGTATGCGGAGATCTCCGCTTCAAGAGCTTCAGTTAATGCCGCAAGGTGGGTATCGTATATTTCGTCGTTATCGAGATAACTGTCGAGAGCGTTCATTGCGGTCTTCATCGAATTAGGCGCGCCTGCAACGATATGATCAAGAGCCTTGTTTACAAGCTGCTTATAGGGCTTATCGTCAAAGCCGTAAACCTCGAATTCAAGTATACCGCCGCTGTAATATGCGTTCCAATCGGCTATATAAAACCGCTTGTTCTGCTGATATTTTATATAGCGCGCCTTTACGGGCTCGAACTTGACCTCGTCGGTCTGCTTTGCTCTGTCCTCACCCTTCTGCTCGTGTGCAACCTCGGTGAAGGTCTCGCCGTCTTCTGACACGAAAATATTGTAGTCCGAAATATGCTCGTTAAACTGAATTACCACTCTGTCAACGGTGCGCACCGAGCCGAGGTCGACTATCATCCACTGCAGGTCTGCCTTTGCGGAGAAGGACACGCGTGTTGCGGTGTTTCCGTCCAAGGCGAGGTCCGGCGTGAAGCGTCCGTCATCAACCTCAAGAGCAGATACGGTGGCGGTTTTTCCCAAAGCATAGTTGCCGTTGAGCACGCGGGCGCTGAGGTCCTCCGTACCGCTGACAACCTTAAGGGATTCGATCTTGCCGTCAAGTCCTTTTCCCATCTCCTCAAGAGGAAGCGTGAAGGTAGAGCTGCGGGTAAGAGAAGAATTTTTGTTGTTTACGGGAGTGTAGAAATAAGTATCGTTTACAACGAGTACCGTCTTTTTGTTATCGGCAACAAGCTTGAGCGAGGTTTTTTCGCCTACGGGAAGCTTGTATTTGTATTTGAAATCGTATACGCCGCGCTTGAAGCCGACGGTACCGTCAGCAGCAACGTAAAGCTCGCCGTCCTGACCGCCCAGCAAGGTAAAGCCGCCGTCGAGAGAGTTTGCGGTCACGTCAAGGGTTGCGACGTAGGGCCAGCCCATAGAACGGACGCCCTCGGGGACTTCGCCGTCTATATCGGCAACGTTATGTCTGCCGGGGTCGCCCTCGGGAGAAAAGAGAGAAAGCTTTTCGTAGCGGGAAACGAAATCATTTGCATCGATCTTTCTCGTCTGCTCGCCGCACCAGGTCTTTTCCGACATAAGGCAGACACCGCCGCGGAGACGGTCGAAAATATCGAAAACAGAAAATCCGCTGTAATCGGTATAAAGGTCGTTCCAAAGAGCAAAGTTGCCGCCGAGAAGCTGCTCGTGGTCGGCATCCACTGCGGTGGAAGCGTCAAATCCCATATAGTTTACGTACCAAGAGGAATAGAGCGCTTCAAGATTATAATAATCGGCAAAGCCGTAGTTTCCGCCGGGAACGATATACAGAACCGGACCGCAGGTGTTGATGATATCGTAGCCCATTTCAAACAAGGTCTTGTAATCGGAAAGCTCTACTGCCCAGAAGTTTGCCTGTGCATCGCTTGAAACGGGAGTTTCTCCGTTGAAGCCCTGATTACCGAAGGAGCCCCAGAAGCGGGGGGTATATCCACGGGAGTTGGCGTGCTTTATAAGCTCGTCCGTATAAGCGCGCATAAGCTCGTTGTAGCCTGCGGGGTACTCGTCGGTGCCGATATGCACTACCTTGTTGACGAAAACGGGATCGTCGCCAAGCATATATTCATCAAAAAGGTCCTTGACGAACTGAATAACCTCGGGCTTGGAGATATCAAGATGACCGCCGTCAAGCATATAATCCTTGTTTACGTTGTTGAAGCAATGAGAATGAGCGGGAGTGTCGATTTCGGTAATGACGGTAACGCCGTATTCAAGCATACGCTTCTGATATGCGCGGTACTCGTCCTTAGTATAGTAACCGTCAGTGGCGGTAAGACCTTCAACGTCGCTTTCAAGACGGAAAGCGGAATAGGCGTTTGCGCCCGCATCGTTAATATGAAGATGGATCTCATTAAGCTTGAAAAAGGAATAATATTTGGTTATCTCCTCAACAAATTCAAGAGGGATCCAGGCGCGGGCAACGTCAAGCATACCGCCGCGTATCTGATAATAGCTGTAATCCCTCGCCTTGCCGCAGGGTACGTATCCGTCAGCCTTTACGGACTGAAGAATCGTGTATATTCCGTATAAAAGTCCGATATCCTCGGGAGCTTTTACGGTTATGGTATCCTCGGTTATCTCCATGGTATAGCCGTCGGTGCCGAGACCGCCGTCGCTTTTATCGGTGACGAGAACGATATCTCCCCCGTCATTCGTAAAGGTGACGGCAATGCCGAGATATTGGGAGAAGGAATTGATGATTATGTCAACCTTCGCTTCGGAAATAACGGCGTTTTTGGCGTTGATAGTCACGGTATCTCCGAGAGTAAATTCGCCGATACCGCCTTCCCATTCACGGATAGCGGGAATAACTGTGGGAGCCTTGTTTGCCCCTGCCGCGCCCGTGTTGCCGATACAGCAAAGAGGCATAACTGCCGCCGCAGAAAGTAAGAGAGCAAGAATACGTTTTTTCATTCAGTTTCACTCCTGTATTTTGAAAAAGTCGCCGATCTCACAAGCGTGTGAGCGTAAAAATTCAAAGGAAAGTATATTTTGTATATCCTCAAAGCTTTTAATTTCCGTATCGGGAAACAAAGCAGAGTCAACGCCGCTTTTAATGCAATTATATATTTCGCCGAACACGGGCCATCGTACGTAAGTGATTATAGTTTCCTCAAGCCAATAATCCCACTTGATATTTTTAGTTTTTTCCGCTGCTTTGCGGAAGCGGAGATACAAAGGAAGTCCGTCGCCTGCGTCGTGCCAGATATCCGCAAGAACGTAATCATACCCGCCAAAGGGCAAAGTCTTTTCCGCGTGGACGAAGGCGTCCTCGTTTACAACGGTTATCTTATCCTTATTGGGAAAAAGAGGAAGCAGACGGCTTGTGAAAAGGTCGATCACGTTTTTATCCTTTTCCACTACGGTGACGCTTTTTACGTTTTCCTTGCGGGAAGCCATATACGCAAAATAGCCGAGCCCGAGTCCGTAGGTTACCACGTTACCGAAGCAACGGGAAACGGCGTTTTCGAGCGTGGCAGTTTCATTGGGCATAAGAGTCATCCATTCCCTGCCGTTTTCAAGGACGGCGGGAAAGGAAAAGGTATCCCTGAAAAAGCCGATGCGGGGTATTTCGGTATAATCGGGGAGCAGGACGGGATCGTTATACACAAACCCTTCCCAGGGAGCAAGTGACATTTCCTTAAGCTCCCATCCATTTTGGGAAGCGGGGTTTATTTTCACCTCGCGGTAATAGGGATTACTGCGGTAATAAAATGAATCCAGACATTTGACGGCGTTGGGAAGATATTTTCTTATAATAATTCTGTCATCGTCGTTTTCGGTATCAAGCCCCAAGAGGGCTGTAAGTGCGGCGCAAAAGGCTTCCTCGGGCGTGGCACCGAATTCGGCAACAAGCTCGGAAACGAATTCTGCCTTAACTCCGTCGGGAAAAAGATTTAAATATCTGCTCATAAGCGAGGTAAAACGGAAGTTGGTTTTGCGTGTTTTCTCAAGCCGTTCAACTCGCGCCATATCCGCAGAAGAAAGAGAAATATGCATATTTGCTTTTCACCGCCTTTACTTTTTTAATTTTACATTAGCTTATTGGAAAAGTCAAGATTGAAAAAGAGGCTCTGATGTGTTACAATACCGTAGAAAGAGGTGATCGACCTGATACACAATATGTTTCTTGCCACCGAGCCATTTGACAGCATATACAACGGAATAAAAACCGCGGAATACAGGCTTTACGATGAAAAGCGAAAAAGGGTTGCCGTTGGTGATACTATAATCTTTACCAACAGAGACACGGGCGAGACGGTGAAAACCGCCGTAACGTATATAAAGACCTTTGACAGCTTTCTATCCCTTTTTTCCGCTCTTGGCTGTGAGGGTGAGCCCTACAGACGTTGGACGGCACGGCAGCTTGCGGACAGCATGCGTGCTTATTACACCGAGGAAGCAGAAAAAGAGCACGGTGTGGTTGCCATTGGTATACAGCTCATCGGTCCTGCGCTGAAGATTATCGGCAGAGTAAAAAACGATTTCCCCACCAAGTTCGGCTTGCCGAGACAAGGAGGACTTGTTGATGAGATAAAGGGATATATAGAATTTTTGCCCCAATACCGCGTAAAGGAAGCGTTGCGCGGATTGGAGGGATACTCCCATATATGGATACTGTGGGGATTTTCAAAGGCGGAGCGAGAGGATTGGTCGCCGACGGTGCGTCCGCCGCGGCTTGGAGGAAACACGCGCATGGGTGTTTTTGCAACGAGATCTCCCTTCCGTCCCAATTCCATAGGAATGTCCTGCGTAAGGCTCGAAAAAATTGACTGTGAAAAGGGTATTCTTTACGTTTCGGGCACCGATATGTGCGACGGCACGCCCGTATACGATATAAAGCCCTACCTCAGCTTTGCAGACAGCGTGCCCGATGCGGTAAGCGGCTTTGCCGACGAAAAAAAGGATTATGAAATAGAAGTAATAATTCCCGACGGGCTGAGAGAAAAGCTGCCTGCAGAAAAGCTTTCGGGGCTTATAGGCGCGTTACGTGACGATCCGCGACCCGCATACAAGCGAAATGACGACAAGGAATACGGTTTTACCTACGCTGGAAAGGAAATTAAGTTTATTTCCGGCGAAGGCGTGCTTACCGTAACGGATATCATATAAACAAGCAGCGATAAAACAGAACGATAAATAAGAATTTGACGGAGAAGAGTAATATGGACAAAAAACAGTTTTTTGAAATAATTATGACCGTTTGTAATTGGGATGAATCCGGTGATGACGATAAAGTGTTGGAGCCCTTAATAGAGTATTTAGCGGAGCAGTCGGACGAAACCATATTCTCCTTTGAAGAGATTATGGCAGAGTTGCTGTATGATTTGGATACAAGAAAAAATTATGATATAGCTTGCAAATGCGATACTCACAATGATGATACTTTTCTTTATTCCAGATGTGTTGCGTTGATCAATGGAGAAGACTATTACAATAAGGTAAAATCGGGGAAAATCAGCAACCTATGGAATATGGAATTTGAGTCAATCTTATATGTTCCCATGTGGTCTTGGGCGAAAAAACATGGTAAATCCCCTGATGATTATTCATATAGTACAACTAAATCCTATGAAACCGGAAGCAATGTCGACGGTTGGAGACGGCGCTGGATTCCAATATTTCGAACAAAATAAAAGAACCCCGACAGACAACAAAATCTGTCGGGGTTAGTTATTTACTGCGCATCAAAGCTGACTGTAATTAATACGCTATTGTTGTTTTCTCTTGGAAAGCACTTATAATCAGCCGTTTTTCATTACCGAAACTATCATTTCGGCACACTTGTCTACGCCGATAACGCTGCTGTCAAGGCAGAGGTGGTGAGTAAAGGTGTCTCCCCATTCCTCGCCGGTGTAGTGCTTATAGTGAACGCGGCGCTTTGCGTCCTTATCGGCAAGGCGTTTTTCGGGCTTCTTTTCACTTTCGCCGTAAAGACGGACGATACGCTCTGCACGGAATTGGTCGGAGGCGTGGATAAATACGCGAAGCACGTCGTCACGGTCCTTAAGTATCTGATCCGCACATCTGCCGACGATGACGCAGGGGCCCTTTTCGGCAAGGTCGAGAATGACCTTGCGCTGTATTACCCACAGAAAATCCGAAGCGGACATTCCGCCCATAATACCGGGAACACCGGGGTTGGAAAAGGCGTATGACCATTCGCTTTTACCGCGGGCGTGCTCGCCCATCTGTTCTATGTAATCCTGAGAAAAGCCCGTTTCCAAGGCCACTTTTTCGACTATCTCCTTATCGTAATAAGGAATTCCCATTTCCTCGGCAACCTTTTTTGCGATAGTTCTGCCGCCGCTGCCGAACTGACGTCCCAACGCCAGAATATTCCATTTCATATAAGAACCTCCGAAAGCTATTTGGTGTTACTTAATGAATCCTTTATGTATTTGCTTACGCCCGATCTGGGGATGCCGAGCACCCACGCAAATTCCTCCTCAACAATGCGGACTGCGGATTTAAGCACGTGCTCGTCAGCATCGGAAAGACGCTTTCCCGCTTTATCGAGGGCATCACGCTTTCTGTAAATACAGCCTGCAAGGAGAATGAGCACCTTCATATCGCCGCTGTGAAGCATTTCACGGAAGGCGTTCATACGGTTTTTTCTTTCGTCTATCCACTCAAAGCAATCGCTTTTTACGTCTGCAAGGATCTGCTCAAGCTCTGCCTTTGTGAAAACGTAACGCATTTTCGCACAAAGTATCTCGCTGTCCAACGGAACGTACAAAACAGACGCCTGACTGTTGTTGGGACGAAGGATATAATAGGTTTTATCCGTATCCTCGGAATTGCGCATGGGGCCTATATCTTCGATGAGGCATATCCCATTCGTCGCATAAACTACATATTCACCCTTGGAAAACATTTCGCACCACGCCTTTCCGTTCAGATTTGTACCTTATTTTCCTATAATTATTATAGCATATTTGTGAACATTTTCAAGGGTAATTTTGTACAAACTGTTAACGGATAATATGTGCTACTTTTTCTTTGAATAAGCTTTTTCTGTGAATTTAACCGAATCGACGATAAAACGTTGATGTGTTCCCTCTCCTATTTTGCCCGCACTGTCAAAGGCTTCGACGGAAAAAACAAGTCTTTTTCTGTCGACCTCCGTTAAAACGCAGGTAAAGGTGACTGTATCCCCCACGGGAGTTGCGGAGATATGAGAGATATCCACCTTGGTGCCCACGGTGGTAAAGCCCCCTTCGAGGTGGGGCTGAACGCAATTCATACACACGTTTTCCATTCCCGCGATCATTGCGGGAGTGGCAAGAACGTCCAAAGACCCGCTTCCCATACTGCGGGCGGAAAGGGTATCCGTAACGGTAAATGAAATGGTATGTGTTATTCCCGTAGCAAGCATAACTTAAATCTCCTTTAAAGGGCGTAAAAGATTATTCCGAGGAACTGTAAAACGCTTCCGCCGATGACGAAAACGTGGAAGGCGTTGTGCATATAACGGCGCTTTTTGCCGAGACCGTACAGCACTGCGCCGATGGTATACAGTATACCACCGCCGAGAACGTACAAAAATCCCGTTAACGTAAGAACCTTCAGGGTGGGTACTATTGCAAAAATAATAGCCCAGCCCATAACGATATAGCATATCATTGAAAAAACTCTGTATTGCTTAAGGTCGATCGCAGTAAGAGTTATTGCCAAAGCGGCGCATCCCCATTCGATACCGAATACAGTCCACGCAATGGCGGGATAAACGGGACGCATTGCGCACAGAAGTATCGGAGTATAGGTGCCCGCAATAAGCAGATATATGGTACAGTGGTCAAGTATCTGAAGCACCTTTTTGCCGATTCCCGGTCTTAAGCCGTGATAAATGCTCGACATACAGTACAAAAGTATCATGGTAGCGCCATATACGGAGGAGGTCACCACGCCGTAGACGCTTCCCTTGAGTGCGGATACCACCACGCACAGCACCAGTGCCGTTACCGCAAAGGCACCGCCCACTATATGGGACACCATATTGAATATTTCTTCTCCCTTTGTATAGGTGGGAAGAATACGGTCTCTCAGCTTGGTTCTCAATTCAAATACCTCCGTTTTTTTATCGGCTTTTATGATAACATTCAAATTATGGAAAATCAATACAAATTTGTTAACATTCGGATTGACTAACGGGAAATATAATGGTAAAATTACTCCGAGGTGAATAATTAAAATGAAGGTTAACAACGCATTTGAATACTTGACCAAAAAGAAGGTCTACAAATACGAGGATAGTGTTCCCTCCGCTTTGCGTGGCGCATCCGAAGCGATAGTAATGCTTGAAAACAAAAACGGTTGCCTGCCCTTGAAGGAGAACGCACGCATTTGTCTTTTCGGCAGAATGCAAAAGCATTATCTTATATCCGGCACGGGAAGCGGCGGCAGAGTTTATCCGCCCTACGCGACCAATATTGCGGATTCCCTGAAGGAAGCGGGAATTTCTCTTGACGAGGAAACGGAAAAGCTTTACGACCAATTCGTAAAGGAAAATCCTTACGATAACGACAACGGCTGGACACACCCCTGGTCTCAAAAGGAGCCCGAGCTTGATGAGGATTTCGTTGTCTCCGCCGCAAGCAGATGTGATACGGCGGTTATAGTTATCACCCGTACCGCAGGCGAGGACAAGGATCTTGCGCCTCAAAAGGGAAGCTTTTATCTTTCCGAAACCGAGGAAAGCAACCTTTCTATTATACGCCGTAATTTTGCAAAAGTATGCGTTTTGCTTAACGTTTGCGGCGTCGTTGATATGTCTTGGGTTAAAAAATACGATATAGACAGCGTTTTATATCTCTGGAATGGCGGTATGCTTGGCGGTACTGCAGCTGCAAACGTGCTTACCGGAAAGGCTACTCCAAGCGGTAAATTACCTGATACCATACCCGTTTCCCGTGACGTATGCCCTGCCGCAAAGAATTACGGAAGCAACGAATACAACCTTTACGAGGAGGATATATACGTAGGCTACCGTTATTACAACACCTTTGCAAAGGCAGATATTGCATATCCCTTCGGATTCGGTCTTTCTTATACGGATTTTGATATAACGGTCAACGGCTGTAAGGACAACGGCGACGGCGTTACCGTTGAATTTACCGTTAAAAACGTGGGCGCCTACAGCGGCAAGCAGGTGGTTCAGTGCTACTGCAGCCAGCCCAACGGTCTGCTCGGCAAGGCGGAAAGCGTGCTTGGCGGTTTTTATAAGACTCCCCTGCTGGCTCCCAACGAAAGCTGTAACGGCAGTATAACGGTGCCTGACCGCGTTATCGCGTCCTACGATGACAGCGGCAAAACGGGCAACAGATTTGCTTATATTCTTGAAAAGGGCGAGTACGTTTACCGTATCGGAGTTTCCTCTGTTGATAACACCGCCGTATTCACAAGGACCCTTGAAGAGGATATAGTTATAAAGAAATGCGAGACTGCACTTGCTCCCGTAAGAGAGTTTGAGCGTATTATAAACAAGGACGGCGTTATAGCAAAGGAAAAGGTTCCTACACGTACCCGTGAATTTTCCATTCCCGAAGCGGATGCTCTTCCCTACACCGGAGACAAAGGAATTACCCTTTTTGACGTAGCTGACGGAAAGAACACCATGAAGGAATTCCTTGCACAGCTTACCGACAAGGAGCTTTGCTGTATAGTCCGCGGCGAGGGTATGAACAGCCCCAAGGTCACTCCCGGCACGGGTGCTGCCTTCGGCGGTGTTATCAAGTCGCTTTGCGAGAAGAAAATACCCACTATGTGCTGTACCGACGGTCCCTCCGGCATACGTATGGTAAGCGATGCAAGATGCTTCTCCTATCCCTCCGCCACCGCTATTGCGGCTACGTGGAACGAGGAGATCGCCGAAGAAATGTACACCCACTGCGGTAACGAGCTTGCTTCCTATGCCGTTGATATGCTTCTCGGTCCCGGAACCAATATACACAGAGATCCTATGTGCGGAAGAAACTTCGAATATTTCTCCGAGGATCCTCTCCTTGCAGGTAAAATGTGTGCAGCCGTTACGAGAGGTCTTGAAAATGCAGGCGTTTCCGGCGTTATAAAGCATTTTCTCGCAAATAATCAGGAGCAGTCACGCCACGACGTTGATTCGGTGATTTCCGAAAGAGCCGTACGTGAAATATACGCGTTTCCCTTCTATATTGCGGTAAGCGAAAGCGGCGTCCGCGGTGTAATGACCTCCTACAACCCCGTAAACGGCTTGTGGGCGGCGGGAAATCCCGATCTTACCATCGGCATACTTCGCGACGATTACGGCTTTGACGGCTTTGTAATGAGCGACTGGTGGGCAAAGATAAGCGGTGACGACGGAAAGGGCTGTACGACCAACCTGCGCGCAATGGTAAGAGCGCAAAACGACGTTTATATGGTTACTCCCGACGCCGAAACGAGACAGGATAACCTTGCCGTTTCCCTCGAGGACGGCACCGTTACCCGCGCACAGCTTGGCGTATGCGCAGAGCATATCTGCCGTTACGCTTTGGGAAGCCTTTCCTTCAAAGCACTCCGTGAGGGATACGGCGCAGTGGATCCCAAGAGCCTTATCGAAGGAAAAACACCTGAGTTTTCCGCAGAGGTAGTGGACGGCAAGGCAGTGTTCAATATTCCTTCGGCAAGACGTACGGTCATTGCAGTGGATATCGTTTCCGATACTCCCGCTCTCACCCAATCGGATGTTCAGCTCGTTATAAACTGGCTCAACGCCGCATCCTTTACCGTCGGCGGTACTGACGGAAAGGTGGTTACCGAATACCGCACCGTAAGCGTTATTGCGGGCGAAAACACTCTTTCCTTCCTTTCCGACAGCGACAAGGTAAAGGTGCTTAAGGTAGAAATGTATTAAAAAATACATATTAAAAGGACGCAATCCGTAAAAAGATTGCGTCCTTATTATTGGGGTGATTTTTAATATTTGCGTTCGGGAATGGAATATATCTTATTTTGCTTTTCCTCAATAGGATTCTTTTCCATTATTTCCTTATACGCATCCGACGAAGCGGATGCGGCAGTATCCTCGAAATATTTAAGCTGCCAATTAAGGAGGTTATCGCTTACGAAATACATTACGTGGTAGCCGTAGCTTGTGGCGACGATGGCGGTGTCTCCCGCTTTTCTGCTTGAATCGAAGCACCACGCATCAAATTCCTCCACCATACTGCCCTTTTGTACGCGCTTGTAAAGACCGCCCACCGAATATGAGCCCGTATCCGAGGAATAGCGGGTGGCAAGGAGAGCAAAATCCTTTTCGCTTCCGCCGTTATACAATGCGTAAATACGCTCTGCCTCTGCCTTTGCCGCTTCCTTGGAGTCGAAATCCTCATAGGAAACCAGCACGTGGCGTACGTCAACAGTCTTTTGCATATCAAGTGCGGGCTCGGAAAGAAGCATATACACGTTGTAGCAATTCTTGGTGGTATCCTGAATAACGGTGGTATCGAGCTTTTTGGCTTCTCTGAACAGCCAATCGCCGAGATCGTTATCGGTATAAGACGCCTTGCTCTTCTCTGCCTGAGTCAATACCTTTATGACGTTTTCGTCCTTTTCGTCTATCTCGGTGATCTTACCGTCGGTATAATGCTTTATTATCGCCTTTTTGAAATCCTCGACGGTGGTGCACTGAGCAATCGCGTCTGCAGTCTCCTTCGCCTTTGACTCGGCGCTTTTATCGTCCTTGGCGTATTTTACCGAATAAACGAGGTAATCTACGTACTGACAGGCGGTGGTGTTATCCTCAAGATATTTTTCGATATCCTCAAGAGAAGGCACGTTTTCCTCGTAGATAACGGCGTTGTATTCTGCGGCAAGAACGCCGAGATACATTGCGTTATACATATCCTCGGTGGTTATGCCTCTGCCGTATACCGCAGGATCGAGAGCCTCAACACGTTCTCTTACCGCTTGCTTTTTTTCTTCGGAAATATCGTATCCCGCCTTGTAAGCCGCTTCACAATAATACATATAGGACTGAGCGTTGTCGTAAGCGTTATCTGCAAAGAATTCAAAGAAGGTCATACCTTCTTTATAATTTTGCTTTTTAAGGGATTTATCCTTATCGAAGCTCATCTGATCGAGAGATGCGCCGTAATAATTCAAAAAGGTCTCGTACTGCTCGTAGATATAATAGCTCATCATTCCCTTGGTTACGGAAAAATGCTCGCCCTTTATAACGGTGGAATGGAGCAGTACGCCCGAATTGAGCACAAGCTGAACGCACAGCACCGTAACGAGAACTAAAGCCACTATGCAGGCAAGCGTTATGCCGCCTTTTTTAATCAAAGCTTTTCTTTGCTTTAATTCACGCTCTTTTTGTATTTTTTGCTTTCTCTGTTCTGCGAGAAAGGCGCTTTTACTTGATTTCTTTGACATTATTCTTTCCCTTTCGGTTTATAAGGTAATATATTATTGCGGCAAGTGCAACCGCAGTGACGGATACTGTGACTGCTATTATCCATTTTCCGCCGCTCGTGTTATCGTCAGCCTCGCTGTTATCGCTCGTGTCAGATTCCTCGCTATTCTTTTCTCTCACTACGGTAATAACGTATTTCGCCTCAGTGCCGTCTTGGGCGACGCAGTGAAACTCAACGACGGTGCTTCCCACGGGGAAGGACTCGGGCATCCGGACGGTAACGACGGTATTCTCGTTTCTCGGGATACAGGTAAAGGTAGGATCGGGAGAATCGAAGGGAATACTAAGCTTATAGGTAAGCCTTTCCGCAGTGAAAAGGGGATTCAGCGTGCCAACGGACGAGGTAATGGATTCCAGCAGCGGATCGCTATTTAAGGTCTCTGCGCCGGCACGGGTAACGTGTATCTTGTAATTGGTGGAAACGCCCTGAGGCGAGGTATAACGCACGGTCACGGTAAGCTCGTCGCTTTCGGGGATAAGTGTATCCGAGCAGTACACCACGCCGCCCTCGGGATAATCAAGCTCGATATCCACTGCCACGGCGTTATAGGGAAGCTCAACGTAGTAATTCCGTATTGAAGGATTGAACACGAAAAACTCCGCGTTGCTTATCCTTATAGTAAATTCGTTTGCGCTTCGCTTTGAAACGGAGGTCGCCTTTACGCTTTCTTCGGAGGAGTAGATATTCCCGACAGCGGTGACCGCACATCCCGTAAGCAGGAATTCCGCATTTTTAAGTGGTGCGTTTTCCTTTACGCGGAACATTGCAGTTCCGAAGGTTTTTATAACTCTGTCAGATGGTGTGCCATTCTCATCATAAGCGGCGAAGGTAATAACGCCGTCGTTATCCTGATAAGAGAGGCTGTAGTTCACACCCGCGACGTAAAGAAGCTCGAATATTTCGGTGTCGTATGCGAGATTTCCAATTACCGAATCGATACCCACTCCGCGGTCAACGTACATAATAACCGCAAACTCGCCTGCGGGGTGGACCGTTGCGGGAACGGAAGCGGTTACTGTGTATTCGCTTTTTTCAAGAGAAGCGGAACGGGTGAACAGGTCTATCATAGACAGAAGCTTTTCCGAATCTGCTTCGGTAAGCTCGCCGTCTCCGTCCACGTCGCCTGCATAAGCGGTATGAACGCCGATATCTTCGCCATTTATGCCTTTTTCAAGAATGCGGGTATCCAAGGCGGAAAGCATGCCGTCCTTGTCGGTATCGCCCATGACCACTGCAGTGACGGTGGCGATCACCGAGCCCGTATCGGAAAGGAAATTGAAGACACAGCCCGTTTTGATAAGCTTTTCGGGAGTGATATCCGTTCCGTCCTCAGAGACGATACGGTAATACTTTCCTTCGGCAGCTATGACCTCACCAAACCTTTCGGCAGTGGTGCCTGCGGGAATACGGAAGGTACGGGTGTCCGCATCAAAGAGAAAATCGGGATGGGTAAAGCTGATCTCAAGCCGAGTGACGGTGACGGTTACCGAAGCGGTAAATCCGCCTGCGGTGACGGTTATAACCGAAACGCCCTCCGAAACTGCGGTGATAAGACCGTTCCGGTCCACGGTAACGCTATCTCCCGTTACGGAAAACTCCGCGTCAACGGCAGAAGCGCCGTAGGGCAGATATTCAACGAGGATATACTGTGTCTCGCCCGGGTTCATTTCCTTGGCGCCGCCCGAAACGGAAATTCCGCCAAGCGCGGGGATCACGGAAAATTGGGACGAGGTAATTATTCCAAATGGGGTGACGCACTCCAAACGATGATCGCCGCCGAGAAGGTATCTGCCGCCCTCGAACAGCTTGCCGTCAACAAACAGAACGCCGATATCGGTGGATATTTCCGCGTAAATATCGTTGACTCCTTCCCCGCCGACTACAGTGGGAAGTACTCCCGTATCCTCGCCGCCGTGTACGGTAAGGTGTCCCTTTTCCGCAGTGATACAGTATCCGTCGGCAAAAAGACCTTCATACACAAAATCGGAAAGAAGCTTTCCGTAGGGTGAATACACGCCCTTATCGGTAAAGACGAGTCCTTTCGTAATGGCAGTGATGTTTGCGGGTATACGGGTAACTACGCTTCCATCGGAGGCGAGATATACCGTATCGCGGGAGGCGACGTACACGCCGTCGGTATACAGCGCTTTCGTATCTCCTGCGGGAATTACACCTGTAAAGCTGCCGTCAGCGGCGAAAACGCCTATTCCCTGCGAGTTTGCAACGAATATATTATCCAAAGATACGGCGATATCGGAAACGGGCATTTCTTCTTCGTAGGTGACGGTTCCGTCAACGATAATTGCAAGACGGTTTCCGTAAGAGGCTACGATAAATCCGTCACCGCAAACAGCCTTTTCGGGACAGGATAACCCGTAAAAATAGGTCTGCTCAAGGGTGTAGGAATCTATTTTGCAATATCCGTCTTCAAAAAATACGTAAAGCTCGCCAAAGGAGGCGGTAATATAAAGGGGAACGAATCTCAAGGGTATCTCACCCGAGGTTATAAAGGCGTTATCCGTAAAATACACGGTGCCCTCGGAGAGAATATATATTTTTCCGCTGTAGGAATCAAACGAGGTCTGTTGGGGGTTCAGCCCCGTATAAGCGGAAAGAGTATATTTATTATAGTTGTTTACGCTTCCGAATGCGGACTTATCCGCAGGTGCGGAAATATCCGATATATCCGTAAATTCAACGAGACCTGTATTCCTGAATAGGGCGTAGGATTGCGAAACGGAGATCAATTCATCGCAGAAGACCGACAAAAGGCTTCCGTCGGTAAGGCTGACGATGCCGTAAGAGGTAAATACCCTATCCCCTTCCACGGAAATAATATTTCCGTAGGGGGTGGAAAGAATGAGGTTATCCTCAAAATAAAGGCGGTTTTGCCTGATACTGTAACCGCCGAAGGGAACGTATCCCTCTATTGGAGTGAGGGTGGGAGCGTCTGCGCCGTTCATGGAAGCACGAGGTACGGAATAGACGGCGTTTTCGGTAATAATATAAAGCGCTTCTCCGTCCTGCTCAAAAGCGACGATCCTTTCGGAAAGACGCAAGGTGCGGAGCGGAGCAGATAGGTTTTCTGAATTATAAACGCGGATGCCCGTATTGGAATCGGTTGCCAAGAGGTAACCGTTTTCATTGTCAGCGTGGATAAGACTGCCTGCAATAGCGCTATGCACCTTACGGGCGGTCTTTACGGTAAAGGATGCGGAATAGGTAACCGCGCCGTTTTGGTCTGTTACGGTGGCGGTATAATCGCCGTCGGAAAGGACCTTTATGCCCGTAAAGGGAACTCCGTTAACGGAAAAGATGCCGTTACCGTAGCCGCGCAAGGATACGGCGTGAGAATAAACTGTGCCGTTTTCAACGCCTGTAAGATATCCCTCTGCGCCTATATTTACGGTTGCGCTGACGGAAGTATATTCGCCGCGAAGAAGGAACTTGTGTACGCCGTCGGATATTTGGGAGCCTGAAATATACGGCATACCGTCAAGGTAACCGAAGCCGAAGGAAAAGGTGATGCTGTCGGCATTTACGGAATATTCAAGCTTTTCGTCGGAAACGGTAAAGCTTATGGTTTTGGTATTGTCCTTATAGGTGACGGAAAGGACGTGGGTGCCCCCTTCCGTAACGGTGCCTCCCGAAAGGAAGGGCTTTCCGTCGAGTCTTGCGATGCCCTTATTAAAGGTGATAACGGGGGGAGACGAAAGGACGGCGCCGTCGTAAACTCCCGTTATGATAGGATCTGCGGCGGCAGATACGATTTTTTCGGCATCGGCAATTCCGTAGCCCGTGTAAACCGAATGATCACTGCCCAAGGCGGAAATGATGAGGTACGAAAGCTGTGTTCCGTCAAGCCCGTCCGAAGCAGCGCAAGCAAGGGCGGAAATTCCGCTTACCAAGGCGGCGGAAAAGCTGGTACCCGATTCGGTGCCGTATTGATCTTTACTTCCCGCAACACCGACGGCAATATCTCTGCCGGGGGCTGCAATATCTATCTTATCGTTGTACTGCGAAAAAAGGCTCGGCGAGCCGTCGGGGTCAACGGAGGCGACGGAAATAACACCGTCATAGGATGCGGGATAAAAATATTTGCCTGCAAGAGCGGCGTTTGCGCCGTCGTTGCCTGCAGCGGCAATAATGATACATCCCTTTGAAAGAGCGTAGTTGACCGCTTGCTGTTCGCTTACGGAATAAGAATATCCGCCGAGAGAAATATTTATAATATCTGCGCCGTTATCGGCAGCGTTGTATATTCCTGCCACCAGATGGGAGGAATACACGGTTCCACTTCCATCGGAAACCTTTACGGGATAAACGCTTACTTCGGGTGCAACACCGAGAATGCCGTTTGATGCGGCGATAATACCGGTTACGGCGGTGCCGTGTCCGTCCTCGTCGCCGTATACGCCTGCGGTATCGGCGGTTGAGTCATAGCCTTCGAGAATATGGGTATCCTTGAAGCACTCGTGCTCTCTGTCAACACCCGTGTCGAGAACTGCAACGATAACTCCCTTGCCGCCGTCTGCCATTACGCGGGAAACGGGAATACCGCAAAAATCATAGGCGTTTTCGGTCTTCACGTCGAGTAAAACGCGGGACGTATCACGCTCTGCGGAGATGCAGTAAGCCGATAACGGAGAAACGTCCTCGGCGGTAACGAGATATACCCTATTCTCCGCCGAAAGAGGTCTGTATTCATAACCCGAAAGAAGGGTTTTAACGTCCGCATCCTCGCGGAATGTAAGGATATAGCGGGAAATATTTACGCTTTCATCGGTGTTTTCCTCAAAAAAAGCAAAAACGTCCAAGCCCCCCGCGGGAAGTGCGGCGAGCAAGAACGTAAACACAAGTATTAAGGATAAAAAGCGCTTGATCATTTGAGAGAACACCAAAAAACTAATATATTAAAAACGGCGTTTTATTTGAAGTCGCCGTATATCTTCTTCATTTCCTCCGAATATTCGGAATGGGTGGCATCCGTATAAATATAAAAAATATTTTCAAATACCATTCCCTCTGCCGCGTCTTTTTTCGCATCCACCAGAACGAGGGAGGGCTTTTTCCCTGCGGAGGGACAAATAACTCTTAACCGCTTGGGCTGAAGAGAATGCTTTTTTAAGGAAAACAGAAGGCTGTCCAGACGGTCGGCACGGTAAACTATATACACGTTTCCGCCGCTTTTCACGCTACGGGAAGCCGCGGCACAGATATCGTCGATTTTACAAAGAACCTCTCTGCGGGCGATGTTAAGTGCACCCGATTCATTATTAAAGCCGCTGTCAGCCTTAAGATAGGGCGGGTTGGAGACGCAATAATCGTATTCCCCCGCGGGAAATTGGTTCAAATGGGTAATATCACGCTGAATAGCGGTATATGCCTGCGAAAAACCGTTTTGTAAAGCGTTATCCGTAGCGAGAGAAACGTATTGAGGCTGTATCTCTATTCCGTCTACGCTTCCGGCTTTACCCGAGGAAAGAAGAAGCAAGCCTATAATTCCGCTTCCCGCGCCGAGGTCGATACACTTTCCTCTGCCGGAGACGAAATCGGCAAGCAGCAAAGCGTCCGTCCCGAAACGGATGCCGTCTGTATATTCGGAAAGAAGAATGGATCTGTTTACCTTGGTTATGATAGTCTCCATAGGCTAATACTCCCCAAAAGCGAAAAAGGTTACAGCGTAAAAAAATATTTTTTACAGATGAATAATGCGCCCCCGAAAGAGGGCGCATTCCTCGGATTCAACCGATTATTCAGCAATAGCGGAAACGGGGCATGTACCTGCACAAGCACCACAGTCTACACAGGTATCAGCGTCGATGCCGGCCTTGCCTTCATCGTCAAGCGCGATAGCGGACATGGGGCACTGCTCTGCGCAAGCGCCGCAACCGATGCACTCGTCTTTGTTTACCTTATATGCCATAACGGACACCTCCAAATTTATTTTACATAGTTATAATAACATACAAAAAATGATTTTTCAAGTGGTAAAGTGATTAATTAACTTATTTTTAATAATCACCCATCGCCTCGCGGATCTTGGATATCATTTTGGTAAAGGTCTGGTTATACAGCATTTTTTTGCTGTAGTTGCCCTTGAAAAGATATCCGTTTGCAAACATAATATCACCGTATTCCTCAAAGGCTTCGGTACCGAGGGTGGTTGCGAGGGCTCCGTTCATTATATCAAGATACTTTTCGGAGTTTGCACCCAGTGCGGATTTCTTTGTAAGCGCGTAAAAGGCGGATTCGTATATACTGCATTTAACGGAAAAATCGGTATCGTTATCGTTGGGCTCGTATTCCCACAGCGCCTCAAGATCGCTTGCGCTTACGTTGGCACTGCCCGGTCCGAAGGTGTTATAGTATGCGTCGGGCACGATCTCGTCGTTATCCAGACACTCCTGAATTTCCTCCATAAAATCGGGATTATATACCTTAACCTCAGTATCGAAGGAAACGGATACGGTGCCAAGCTCCTTTATGATACTGTATAGACCGTCATAATCGAAAACGGCGTAATAATCTATTTCGTAGCCTACGAGATAAGGGATGGTAGCAACTATATCCTCGTTGGAGCGCATATACATATATGAGTACAGAGGTGCGCTTCTGCCGTTGTTATCCACCTTGGTATCGTAAGGGATGCTCGTGGTAAGATATATTCCCTTGGATTCGTCTATGCGGATAAAGAATATATTAGCAAGATGGTCCTCGTTTGCCATGCCCACGAAGGCTATGCTTACGTCGCGGTTTCTGCCCGATTCGATAATATCGTTGGAAACCTCGGATTCCTCGGTAACCTCGGACTCGTCGTTATCGTCGCCACGGTCAACCTCACCCAAAAGCTCGGTATTTATGTAGGGGACGACTACCTTCCAGGCAACCAATCCGAAAGCAACGAGAAAAATAATAAATACAATTAAAAAATTTCTGAAAGCGGTAGACAAATTTCTCCACTCCTTTCCAAGCATATTATAATACAACAATTTTGTTTTGTCAAATATAATTATAGTTTACGGGTAATATTGACTTTTTGAGTTTAATATCTTATAATAAATGTAATTATGTATACTTGAAGGGACTTGATGCTAATGAGTATCATAGAAGCAATACTTTACGGTCTGTTACAGGGAATTGCGGAGTTTTTACCCATATCCTCCAGCGGTCATCTTGCTTTGGCTCAAAATCTTTTCGGCGCATCGGGCGTTGAGGGCAACGATTATCTTGCCTTTAACGTACTGCTTCACCTCGCAACTCTTGCGGCGGTCTGCACCGTTTACCGTAAGGACGTTTGGCTTGTGATAAAGGGTGTTATTTCCCTTTGCAAAAAGCTGTTTACCGGAAGGCTTGATTTCAAAAAGCTTGAGTACGGCGAAAAGCTTTTTATAATGCTTGTATTTGCCACGCTCCCTCTCGTTCCCGCAGTGTTAATAAAGGATTGGCTTGAGGCGGTATCCTCGGCAAGCTGGGCTATTGGTCTTTTGCTTATAATAAACGGCGCGGTGCTGTTTATTTCCGATAAGCTTTCAAAAGGAAGTGCCACTCTGAAAAGGTCGGCTCCCGTTAAAGCCTTTTTCCCCGGCGTGGCGCAGATATTCGGTCTGATGCCCGGTATATCAAGATCCGGTATAACCATAACCGGCGGCTTACTTGGCGGATTCAAGCGCGAGGATGCCGTAAAGCTTTCATTCCTTATGTCGATACCCGCAATACTCGGCGCAAGCGTCCTTGAGATACCCGATTTCTTTAAAAACGGAATTTCCTCCGAAAACATACTTCCCTTCGTTATCGGCGCCATCGTTGCGGCGGCAAGCGGATTCGGTGCGATAAAGCTGCTTCAGTATATTTCAAAAAACAAAGGCTTTGCGTATTTTTCCGTTTACTGCGTTGCAGTGGGAATTACCGCAATAATAGCAGATATTTTTATATAAAAAATTAAGGAAACGTAAAAACAATGGCAACAAAAAACAAAAAGAATGCCCCCGTAAAAAAGGCGGTAAAGCCGCAGCAGACAAAAACCTACAAAAAGGCAAGCAGTTCGGGAGCCGAAAAGTTCCTCGTGCTTGTCCCTTACATAATATTCATAATCGCTTTATTTATTACACTGACCTTCTTTTTTGATACCAAGGCGGTGGGAAGCTGGGTAAACGCAGGACTTGATTGGCTTGTGGGAAAGGGAAAATACTTCCTGCCCATATATATGTTCATAATATCCTTTACCTTTAAAAGCGACAGAACGAAAAAAGCACTTCCCTTAAAATGCGTGCTTTATTCGGTAAACGCACTGACCTTGTTTATGACGATACGCCTGTGCAAGTTCTCCTCCGGCGTTATTTTCGATTGGTTTACAGACCTCCTTACCGAAAAGGCGATAGGCACCGTTGCAACGTGGATATTATCCGTAATATTCTTTACCGTTTCCCTTATTCTCCTTTGCGGAAGCACGCCCGATGCGGTTATAAGAAAGATAATAAACTTCTTTAAGGAAGCGGACTTCACTCCCGCACAGCGTGAGCCCAATCAAAAGGAAGAGAAGATAAAGAACAAAAAAATACGCAACGAGGACAACGTTACCGATACGGATACTGAAAGCGGACAGAGAAAGTTCGACCTGCCCGAATTTGATTCGGAGCCTGACAAAAAGAACGATAAACACGAAATAAACCGTGACGATCCTTGGAACAACAAGGAAAAGGCCGAAGAAAATACCGATCCCGTTCCCCCTCCCGCGCCCGATCCCGTTCCCGAAAGGGAGGAATTGCCCGTTCCCGACGATACCGACGCACCTCCCGCGGCAGAGGAAGCAAAGACCGAGGATATAGAAGAGCTTGAAGACGAAGAGCCCATACTTGAGGAAGAGGACGTTACGTCACCCGACACACCTTACGTATTCCCTCCCCTTTCCTTGCTTATAGAAGGCAACGATTCCGACGGCGGATTTACTCAGGCGGATATAAGAGCCACGGGGCAAAAGCTTATTGAAACTCTTGAAAGCTTCGGCGCCCGCGCAAGGATAGTTAACACAAGCTGCGGTCCTACCGTAACGAGATTTGAATTACAGCCCGAAATAGGCGTAAAGGTAAAGCAGATAATAAATCTTTCCGAGGATATTGCACTTCACCTTTCCGCTTCCAGCGTGCGCGTTGAGCCCATTCCCGGAAAGGGCGCGGTAGGCGTTGAGATACCTAACCGCCGTTCCTCCATAGTAAGACTCCGCGATCTTATTGCCAACCCCGTATTCAGAGATTCCACCGACAAGCTGCTTACCTGTCTCGGTAAGGACATTGCGGGAAATCCCGTTTATCTTGATATCAAGAAGATGCCCCACCTGCTTATTGCCGGTGCCACGGGACAAGGTAAATCCGTATGTCTTAACTCACTTATAGTTTCACTTTTATACAAAGCGCGTCCCGAGGAAGTAAAGCTTATACTTATCGATCCAAAAAAGCTTGAGCTTTCCGATTATAACGGACTTCCCCATCTGCTGGTTCCCGTTGTTACCGAGCCCAAAAAGGCGGCAGGTACGCTGAACTGGGCGGTAATGGAAATGGAAAGACGCTTTGAGCGTATTCAGGACGTAAGCGCAAGAGATTCACGGGAATACAACGAAGCCATTGCGGGCGATCCCGAAAAGGAATATATGCCTGACGTCGTTATAGTTATCGACGAGCTTGCCGACCTTATGATGACCGCACCCGATGACGTTGAGACCTCTATATGCCGTCTCGCCCAGAAGGCACGTGCCGCAGGCATGCATCTCGTTATCGGTACGCAGAGACCTTCAACCGACGTTATTACAGGTCTTATTAAGGCAAATATCCCCTCACGTATTGCATTTACCGTCGTTTCCCGCGTGGATTCGGATATCATTCTCGGTCAGAGCGGTGCGGAGCGTCTGCTCGGTAAGGGCGATATGCTTTACGCCCCCGTAAGCGAGATAAAGCCCATCCGCGTGCAGGGCGCTTTTGTAGACGGTAAAAAGGAAGTTACCGCTGTTACGCAGTTTATCAAGTCCGCCGCAAGCGTTTCCTACGACGAGAGCGTTATGGAAAAGATCGAGCAGGAAGCAAAAATGTGCGGCGTAAAGAAAAAGAAAGTGGTTGCTGAAGAGGATGCCGCAGGAGAGGACGATGACAAGGACGATCCTATCAAGCTGAAGGCAATTGAGGTAGCCCTTGAATACGGCACCATATCCACCTCACTGCTTCAAAGAAGGCTGTCGCTGGGCTACGCAAAAGCGGCAAGAATAGTGGACAAGCTTGAAAGAAGCGGTGTTATCGGTGAATTCGATCCCACCACCAAAAAGCGTGCAATACTTATCACTCCCGAAGAATTTGCGGAAATGAAATTGAACGCGAAAGCAGGTGACGAGGAATGAAAAGATTTCTGATCGTTATATCCTTGCTTGCCGCCCTTATACTCTGCGGCTGTTCAGCTACAATCGGCGGTGAGTACGGTGAGCCGATAAACGACCTTGCCGAGGCGGTTGCCGACGGAGACGCCGAGGATTATCTTGACGTATTCGAGGACAAGTATATCGAAGATCTTTCTGAATATTACACGATAATATCCGATAAAGGTCTTGAAGCGACAGTAACGGAAATGCTTGATATTACAAAAGCCTATAACAAGGAAAACTGCGGCGCCTTCACATCCATATCCGTAACGGAAGTGAGCAAGAAAAAGCTTGATGAGTTTCCTGCCGACGCGGTCTACACCGGTGATTTTGAACCCGACGGAAGGGTTGAGGATATTTACGAGGTAACCGTTTCCTACGTTATAAAGGGCTTTAAAGGCTCCACAGATGCCAAAGAGGCAAAGCTGATAGTGTATTCCGTTGACGGCGACTATTATCTGCATCCTATGCATTTGTTGTTCGTATTCCAATAAAAAAATCACCCCAAGAAGCCTTACGGCTTCTCGGAGACCCCGATAAAAAACAGTAGTTGTTTTTAACGCAACTACTGTTTTTTTGCTTTAATCTATAAGTCCTACAAGGTAGTTATACCACGCGGGGACGTTGCCGGAGGAGGTATTTACGAGAAATACGATGTCCGTAAGTCCGTAATCCTTGAATTCATCGTAGATATTCATATCTACGTGGCGGGGGTCGATTACGATGACATTTCCGTAATGCTCGGTTAGATAAGGCACGAATGCGTTGCCGTAGGAATCCTTGATGACCAGAATGGATTTATCCTGAGGATTCTCGGGCACGTTTATTACCATATAAGGATGGTCGCCCGAAATGAAGGCTGTATAGCCCTTGATTCCCGTATTGATACAGAAATTATGAGTGCTTGAAGTACCGTCATTGCGGAATATTGTCATGGTACACGCCTTGTTGGGCATATATGCTTCGATGGTATCGTAGAAGGTCTTGACACGCTCGTCGCCCGTATAATTGTACATAGAGCCGATGTAGGTTTCGGTAATGATCTCTACGTCAAAGTCCTCGATGGGAGTAGGCTCCATACCGACAGACTTGATAAACTCGTAATACGCGTAATAGGCGCCTCTGTGAGTCCAGTGGTGGTCGCTCTTGAAGAAGAGGTATTCCTCGGCGTGTTCAACGAAGACGTTTTTAAGGTTTACAAAGTTTACGTCGCCGACTATTGCCGCTTCCATATTATCAAGTATTTTGCCCTGATCGGAGATCTTTTTGCTGACTTCGGGATCGGTAATGGTGATAGTAGCAAGAGGTGCGATAACCACGTTCATACGTGTATCGGGGAAAAGCTGTGCGTAACGCTCGTACACGGCGGCGTATTTGGGAGCGTTTGCCGCAACGAAGAAGGACTGTGAATAAGCGGCTCCGTTATAGATTATAAGTCCGCTGGGCAAAAAGTCTGGCGCGGGCTTTGTGGGAGTATCGATAACGATAGCGTTAACGGTTATCTCGCACTGAACGGTAAAGCTTTCACCGTCCTTGGAAACGGATGCGGTTACCGTCGCTTTGCCTGCAGAATCGCCCTTGACGGTTGCGGTGCCGTCTTTATTATCTGTAACCGTAATACCGCTGTCACCTGAAACGGACCACATAAGTCCCTCGTAACCCTCACCGACGGTTGCGGTGATAAGGTAGGTCGCGCCTGCGGTGAAGGATGCGTTGTTTGCGGAGATGATAATGGGGGTAACGGGCTTTTCGCCGCTTACGTCCTCAGGCTCGCTCACCTCGGATTCTTCGGGAGGTAACGAAAGCTCAGGCAAGGGAGGAAGGCTGAAATCTTCGCTTTCTTCCTTACCCTGATCGGGATTGGGGTCGATGATTACCGTCATTCCTTCACGCTCGTAAATAAGCGAAAGGGATTTTAAGGTATCTATCTTTTTGGAAACGCTTACCATAGCCTCTCTTCCGAAGAAGGTATCAGACACGAAATCGCCGATATCGGCAAAATATTCGCCGCTCCAGAAGGTGTCCCATTTGAAATCCGGCATAGTGGCAAGGGTGCGGTTTTCCGTTTCCGAAACCGTGGGACGCTCCGTCTGGCAAAGATTAAGTATTGCCAGAGATCCAAAAAAGGCGAGGAAAAGGAAAAGCACCAGCTCGTCTATGAATTTGTTCTTTTTCATGCTTTGCTCTTCCTTTCCTAAAATTTGAAGTAAATGAAGGGATTATAAGAATCGCCAACGAGACGCACGGTGCAAAGGGCGAACAGTGCGAAGATAACTGCGGTCTTTATAAGACGGTCAACGGTATAGGCGGTCTCCTCACCCATTTTGGGATAAAGCTTTTTGCGTACAAGGTCCATAAGCATTTTTGCAAGAGGAGTACTGCAGATAAGGGCAACGATAAGCAGAACACCGTTTTCGTATATCATGGATTCCGCGTATACGTTGGTAAAGCCCGTGGTGCCGATACCGAAGAAATGGCCGAGCTTTGTAAAGAGATTCGTCTCGTTATAGAAAATTGCGAAACCGAAAAGGGTTATGAAAATAAAGGAAACGTGCTGAATTATGTTTGAAAGCAAAGCGGGGATACGCTTATAGGCCTTATCAAGCACGAACTTTTCCAGTATAAGCCACGCGCCGTAATAAATACCCCACAGAACGTAGTTCCAGCTTGCGCCGTGCCACAGACCTGTGGAAAACCACACGACTGTAAGAGCAATAATTGTGGGAATGTTTTTGGCGGCTGTTTTATGTCCGCTCTTTTTAAGCGCCTTGGTAAGCTTTGATATAAGCTTAGAACGCATTACGGGGTAGAAAAGATAATCTCTGAACCATCCGCCCAAGGTCATATGCCAGCGGCGCCAATATTCGGTAACGTTTTTGGAGATATAAGGGTAATCGAAGTTTTCGGGGAAGGTAAAGCCGAACATTTTGCCAAGACCTATTGCCATATCTGAATAGCCCGAAAAATCGAAGTATATCTGCATTGCGTAAAAGAGTATACCGCCCCAGCTGCTTAACACGGTGGGGCCTGCGGTGGAAGCAAAAAGGTTATCCGCCGCCAAAGCGCAGGTGTTTGCAAGCACTACCTTTTTGCCCATACCGATAGCAAAGCGGTAAAGACCGTCGTTTATCTGCTTTGCGGTAACTCTGCGGTTTTCAAGCTGATCCTCAATATCCGTATAACGGACGATGGGACCCGCAACAAGCTGAGGGAAGAAGGTTATAAACAGCAAAAGTCTGGGAAATGATCTCTGCGGTGCACAGTTTTCCCGATATACGTCAATGACGTAGGTCATTGCCTGGAAGGTGTAAAAGCTTATTCCCAAAGGAAGAACAATGGCGGGAACGGGTATGGAAAGACCGGTAACGGCGTTAAGACTCTCCACCGCAAAGCCTGCGTACTTGAACACGCCCAGCATAGCAAGATTGAGCACTACTCCACCCGCAACAGCCGCTTTTCTTGCGGCGGGAGTTTTTCCCGCACCGACAAGCAAGCCGAATACGTAATTGATCAATGCGGAAAACAGCATCAGAAGAATATATACCGGCTCGCCCCAAGCATAAAAAACAAGAGAAAATACCAGCAGTACGCCTCTGCGCCAAGCATCCTTCTTTATTGCAAAATAGAATATAAGCAATAAAGGCAGGAATATATAGACGAAAAACAGACTGGAAAATACCATTTTCTGTAATTACCTCTTTCTGCGGGAAGCAACGATATCTGCAAGCTCGCCCACGTTGTTCATACCGACGACTTCCTTCATACTGAACTTCATACGGAATTCGTCCTCGATTGCGGAGATAAGAGTGATATGGGTAAGAGAATCCCAATCCTCGATATCCTCTGCGGTGGTTTCTGCGGTAACGGTTATATCTTCATCAAAAACGTCTGCGAATACTTTATTGAGTCTTTCGTAAATTTCATTCATTTTGTTTTTTATCCTTTCCGAATATGTGTTTTGTTGTATTCAAAGCTTTCGACTTCTGCGGTAAAGATATTATCGTTTACGCGGGTAAAGCCGAGCTTTTCGTAAATGCCCGCAACCATTGCGTTTTTGGCAGTGGGAAGATATTCGCCGATAACCTTTTTATATCCGTTATTCTTGGCGGTCTCCACCATAGTGTTTATGATAAACTCCTCCATACCACGCTTAAGGACACGGCAGGACATAAGATAGGTGTTTACAAACAAAGCGTCTTCCCGCTTTTCCATTATAACGGCGGAGATAAGACCGTGGTCGCCGAATTTATCCTTAAGGGTGAAATAAATGGTTATATATTTATCGTCGGATGCGATATCCTCTATTTCCTGCTCCGTATATCTTACGGTGCGGAGATTGAACTGATTGGAGCGCTGTGTAAGCTGTGCAATACGGGGAAAATGGTATGCATCGAAGGGATTTGCCTCCGCAACCATTTCAAGGCTCATAAGATAATCGTCGTAATCGTTGCACTTGCTCTGCAACGACACACGCTCTGCCTCGGCGCGGTACTGGTCGGTACGCATACGGTCCTCCTTGGAATAGGAGGCAGTACCGAAGAGATCCTCGTTACGAAGATAATCCACGTAATCCTCGGGATTTTCGGGTAATTCGGGAACGGTTATCTCGGGCACGAGGCTTCTTACCGCTTCACGCTCAAAGGGGTTATCGTCAAGGAACACCATACTGTCCATACCGATATTGAGCACGTCGCGGATATAGCGGATATTACTAGCTTTATCCTCCCAGTTGGCAACGAAAACGGAGATATCCTCAAGACGGAGCACCATTTCGGGGTGGTTTATAAAGGGATCTTTTGCGTTTTCCTCGTTATTCTTTGAGCAAACGCAAAGGATTATACCGCGGTTTTTAAGCTCCTTGAGCCAATGCTGGAACTGTGTGAAGGCGTGTCCCGAGCCAAGCTCGCCGATCTGTATTCCGTCGGTACCGTCATCGCCGACCACGCCGCCCCAAAGGGTGTTATCAAGGTCAAGAACAACGCATTTTTTAATTTTTCCCTCTGCTGCAAGGACGGTATCCGTCACGGTGCGGGCAACGAGAGGAAGAATATCCGTACGGAAGGGCATCTTTGCAATGCAGAACATCTTACTGTCACGCAGTGCCTTTTCACCGACACGGCTCTGTATTCCCTCTATATCGCAGATAAATACGTTCTTATACTCGCCTGCCTTTTCCGCAAGAAGCATATTTAATTTTCTCGTCTGGAACACGAAGGAATCCGTGGTTTTACCGCCGAAATCGCCGAACACACGGTCATCCCACACGGGGAAATTAAACTGAATTATCCTTGAACGGCAGTTTTCGGATATTCTGCTCCATACGGAAACCATACTGTCGCAAATGGTAGCGGCAAAGGAAGAGCGCATATCCAGCGGAGTTTCGCAAAAACGCATATATAATTTTTCGGTGCAGTTTATAACTGCGGTATATGCGGGAGAAAATTCGTACAGCTCGGACGCAGGGTCCATTGTCTGTGCGTCTATCTGGTTATAATCGGAATCGAAAATATCAAAATTTATGCCTTTTTCGTATCCCCAGCCGCGAAGAGAAAGGGCGATATGCTGAGTAGCACAATCTCCTATAATGCCCAAGCGGATGACGGGAAGCGAAGAAAAATCCTTTTTAAGGTTCTTTTTTAATTCCACGAAGGTGGGTGTTTTCAATACAGTCCCTCCCATTTTATTTTTACCTTTACAGTTTACCACCGACTAAAAGAAAAGTCAACATAAACGGAGGTTATTCCTTATAATTTAACATTATTTTTACAACGCAAAGAAAGCGGACTCCGAGGAGTCCGCGCAAACAGTTTAATTCCAGTATTCGTATTGGTCAAGTGAACGGAAGGTATAGCCCTGCTCGGTGCAGTAATCTATAAAATCCGCAAGTATTGCCGCGTTATCGGGCGAGGTGGAGTGAAGAAGTATCACCGCGCCGGGATGGAGGCGTGAGGTCACAGTGTTGAAGGATATCTCCTCACCGGGCTGATTTGCGGGGTCCCAATCCACGTGAGCTATTGACCAGAACACGGAACGGTAACCTATGCTGTTTACAAGCTCAATGGCATTTTCGGAATACACACCGCAAGGAAAGCGAAAATATTTTGAGGTATAGCCGAAGTTTTCACGGAGATAATTTTCAACTCCGAGCACCTCCCAAGCCATCTTCTCACGGCTGATTGCAGAGCAATCACCGGGGTGAGTTGCACTGTGGTTGCCTACGATATGACCGTCTGCGATCATTCTCGCGGCGTCGTCAGGAGCGGCGCGAAGATAATCTATAGTGCAGAAAAACGCCGCGGGAACTTGTTTTTCCTTTAACGTATCCAGTATGCGGGTGACGAGATCCTCATACTTATAGCCGCAATCAAAGGTGAGGTACAGAACCTTTTCCTCCGTCTTGTTGTCCCAAGCGAGAGCGTTGGTGCCGTATGAATCGAATCTGTCCTGATTCATTACGGTTATATTGTGGGGCTTGCCGTCCTTTGCGACGCCGTAGCTGTGATCCTGTCTTTTTGCGTCAAGTCCCCGAAGGTTATCGGCATCCTTGACGGTGTATTCGATCTGCATCAAAGCGGGAAGTCCCGTATAGGTAAAGCCTTTTCCCGTTATCTTATGGGTAACGGTTGCGGTACGGTCGGTAAGCTCCTCCTCGCTGACCTCCTCGGACACCTCGGGAAGGGCGCTTTCCTCCTCGGATACCTCGGGGAGGGCGCTTTCCTCGGGAAGGGCGCTTTCTTCGGAAACCTCGTCCGATTCCTCAACGCTTATTTCCGCTTTCGATTCCTCAACGCTCTCCTCGGGAAGGGAGACTGTTTCGGACGCGTCCGACGGAAGACTGCTGTTATTCAAATCGGCTTCACAGCCGAACACGCAAGCAGCAAGCAAGCAGGATATAATTAACAGGCTTAATTTTTTCATTTTTCAACCCCCGATAAATAACTGTATTACGGGAAAATTATACTACATAATACAGCAGATGTCAACAAAAGCGGCAAGTATTCGAGGTAAAGTTACAAGGCGTTATTATTTCGTTTATATTTGGATTGACTTTTGTTTTAAAAGAATATATAATTATTAAGTTACGTTAAGAGAAAGGAGAAGCATTGGAAAATGACGGTATACAGCAGCCCTTTTACGGAATTGAATAATCCCTCCGCGGTGGCGCTTGGGTATTTTGACGGCGTTCATATCGGACACAAAGCTGTCATTTCATCGGCAAGGGAATACGCCGAAAAAACGGGGATTGATACCGTTATATGGACCTTTGAAAATTCTCCAAAAAGCGTTTTTGATAAAAAGAAGCTTTCCGACGAAGACGAGAAAAAACGTATTTTCGAATCTCTGGGAACCGACGTGCTTATTACCTTTCCCTTTGATGAAAGCGTACGCAAGCTTAAATGCGAGGAATTTGTAATAAAGGTGCTCAAAGGGTGCCTTAAGGCAAAAAAGGTGTTCTGCGGATTTAACTATACCTTCGGTGCAGGCGGAAAAGGAGATTCCGAAGCCCTTAAAGCTCTGTGTGAAAAGCACGGGATTGAAACGGAGATAATACCGCCCGTTTTGCTTGACGGCGCGCCCGTAAGCTCCTCCCGTATAAGAAGCCTTATTGAAGAGGGCGATATTGAAAACGCCAACCGCTTGTTGGGAAGACCGTACTGTCTGCAGGGCGAGGTAATGGACGGAAAAAAGCTTGGCAGAACGATCGGATTTCCTACCGCTAATACACTTATTCCCGAAAATATGACCGTTCCAAAGGACGGAGTTTATATTACCAAAACCATTTTTAACGGCAACGAATACTACGGCATAACGGATATCGGCACCAAGCCTACCGTGGGAACCCACCGACGGGGTGCGGAGACCTATATTTTTGATTTTGAAGAAAATATCTACGGCAGAATAATAAGGACCGAATTTTTGAAATATCTGCGGGGAGAAAAAAGGTTTGAAACTCTTGACGAGCTTATCGCACAGATAACCGCAGACCGCGAAAATGCAAAAAAGATAATTAACGAACGATGAAAAAGATCACCTTTACAAAAAAGCAAAAGACGATCGGGACAGTATTTCTTGTAGTTTTAGTCCTGTTCACCGCTTGGGTGCTGTGGGCAAACACTGCGTTGACGGTAACCAACGTTACGCTGACCGAGGAAAACCTGCCCGAGGTCTTTGACGGATATAAAATAGCCCATATTTCCGACCTGCACGACGGCGAAATGGGAAAAGACAACATAAAACTATTGGAAGCCCTTAAGGAGGCACAGCCCGATATTATCGTTTTCACGGGCGATATGGTTGATTCCCGCAGAATCGACGTATCTCTTACGCTCCGTTTTGCGGAGGGCGCCGTTGAGATCGCGCCCTGCTACTATATTCCCGGCAACCACGAATCCCGTATTCCCGAGGAATACGAAAAGCTGAAGGCGGGACTCAAAAGTGCGGGCGTGACGATCTTGGAAAACACGATTGCGGAAATCAAAAAGGACGGAGAAAAAATAACCATTGCGGGAGTGATCGATCCCGCCTTTGACGAGAGTGCAGACCAATCCGTTTATCCCGACGTAATGCGGGGATTTTTAACTTCACTTCCCGAAAGGGACGGATACGCCGTACTGCTTTCACACCGTCCCGAATTGTTTGACGTATACCGTGAAGCGGGGTTTGATCTCGTTCTGACGGGTCACGCACACGGAGGTCAGGCAAGACTCCCCTTCTTCGGCGCGGTATACGTGCCAAGCCAAGGCTGGTTCCCCAAATACACCGAGGGTGTTTATACGGAAGAGTTGACGGATATGGTTATTAGCCGCGGTATAGGAAACAGCTCCGTACCCATACGCTTTAATAACCGTCCGGAGCTTATAATAATTGAACTTAAGACCAAATAAAAGGGAGCAAGTTGCTTGAATAAGAAGATATTTTTAATACTCCTTTTAATATGTTCCATACTCACCGCTTCCTGCGGGAATAATGATGTATCCGCCGACGTTTCCTTTGGTGACGCTTCACAAACGGTATCCGCGGAAATAAGCGAGGAAGCCTTTGAAGAAAGCGAAAATTCAGAGGAAAGCATTACCGAAGAAAGCATTGCCGAAGAAAGCATTATCATTGAAGAGAGTGAAGTTTCTCTGCCCGAAGAAAGCGAAGAAGAAAGCGTACCGCCCCCCGCAGTCGCGGTTACGGAGGAGTTAGGTACCACCGAAAAGGGATTTAAGATATTTTCCGTTGACGGTGTGGTCTACATTGAGGGAGTTCTTATCGTTAACAAGACCTATCCCCTTCCACAAAGCTATTGTCCCAACGGAATGACGGCGGAAACGAGAGACGCATTTATTAAAATGTGTGCGGCGGCAAAGGAAGAGGGTCATACTCTGTTTTCGGAAAACGATTTCAGATCCTACGAATTGCAAAGCATGCTTTACACCAGCTTTTGTAACAGAGACGGCAAGGAGCAGGCAGATCGATATTCTGCCCGTCCCGGTCATTCAGAGCATCAATCGGGAATGGCGATAGATATTAACAAGGCAAGCCCTTATTTTAACAATACACCCGAGGCAATTTGGCTTAAGAACAACTGCGCCGAATACGGGTTTATTATACGCTATCCCGAAGGAAAGGAAAGCATCACGGGATATATGTACGAATCCTGGCACGTTCGTTACGTTGGAAAGGAGCTTGCGCAAAGGCTGTATCTCGGTGACGGTGAATTTACCACACTTGAAGAATACTTCGGAATAACCTCCCAATATGCTGATCAATAAAGTCCCCAAAAAATCACCCCAAGAAGCCTTACGGCTTCTCGGGGACCCCGACAATCACCCCAAGAAGCCTTACGGCTTCTCGGGGACCCCGATAACCAAAAGCAGACGGAAATCAACCGTCTGCTTTTTTCCACATATACAGATTTATGGGAATTGCTATTAAGGGGAACAGCATACCTACGAGCATACCCGCCTTCATGCCGATCTGCTCGGTCATATCAGGCAAAGTCATGACCGTATCGGTTACGATACCTACGAGCTGAGGTCCAACTGATGCGCCGAGATCTCCGCCTGCCGCCATCATGGCAAACAAAAACACACCGCCGTGAGGGATTCTGTCAGAGGCGGCAACGAGGTTACCGGGCCAAAGCATTGAAACGCAAAATCCCGTGAAAGCACAAGCGAGAAGCCCGATAACGGGAAAGGGCGAAATTGCGGCGATAAGATAACACGCCGCCGCACCTACTGCGCCAAAAAACAAGACTTTACCGATATTTTTGCCGATCTTTGCGTATAAAGTCCTGCCTATACCGAGAGCCACTGCGAACAGAGCGACACCGAAAATATCACCCCACACCTTTGGAATACCGAGAGCTTGCTCGAGATAGCCCGAGCACCACTGTGCCATAGTACATTCTGCGGCGCCGCCGAGAAAAATGGCGATTACGCAAAGCCAGAGGGTTTTGTTTTTAAGCTGCTCAAGCACGCCCGAAGCCTTTTCGGGAGTTTCCATCCGAGGAATTTCGGCGCCTGCAAAAAGAAGAGCGGAGGCAAGAGGAACTATGACGAAAAACAGTGCAAGGTACTGCCAATTTTCACTTCCCGCAACAAGCAGAAAAACGGTGCTGACGATAACCACGAACACTACGCCCCAAGCGTATATGGAGTGAAGCTTGCTCATTTCACGATCGGGATCCTTGGCGGGAATGGCGGCAATAACGGGGCTTATGAGTACCTCGTTAAATCCGCTTGCCGCAGAAAAAAGCACCGTTCCGATAACTAATCCCACATACACCGAGGAAGGAAAAACAAATGGCCACAGTGCGTATATAAGTATTCCACCGATGGTGAGATATGGCGCAAGTCTGACCGCCTTGGGAATATTGAATTTATGTGAGAAAAAGGAAAAAACAAGGTCAACGGTAAGCTGTGTAACGAAGTTTATGAGCACGAGCAGACCGAGTAGCGAATATGAAATTCCGTAAAGAGAACGGAAGGTAAGAAACAGTACCGGCGAAAGATTGCTCACCACTGCCATTGATATGTTTGCCGTGTAGCAGGCGTATTTAAGACGGCGTATTCTTTGGGGTGACATTATATATTTCCTCCCGTATGTGATGACATTACTACGGAGTATAGCACACAAAAAATCAGTTGTCAATTAAAAATATACACGCGCGTGCCGCGTGATTCCACGCACGGCTTCGTCGTGATTACATGCCATTGCTTTCGCAATGGATAAAAAATTCCAAGTCCGCAGACTTGGAATTCTTTGTGTTACACCAACAATTTTGAACCTAAAACCCAGATGATAGATTTTGCTGTTTTTTCTTCAGAATTTCATTGAGCTTGGCTGTGTTTCTTCGGATAATCGAATAAATGATAGCCCAAATCACGATATAACCCACAACAAAAATTGCTGTGAATACTATAATCGGTGTTACCCCGAAGTCAAGCCAATCGTTTAGTAGATACGTG
>JAGAKP010000002.1 GCA_017625615.1 Clostridia bacterium | reverse complement strand
GCTCTGGCGCAGGTAGTAAAAATTATTTACGGTATCATTATTAAAAATAAAGATAAACCCAAATTCAAACTTGAAAAAGATCAGGAGGAAAATTAAAAATGATCACAAAGGATTCCATTATCGGCGACGTTCTCGATAACGCACCCGAAAAAGCAAAGTATTTTCTTGAAATCGGCATGCACTGCCTCGGCTGTCCCCATTCCAGAGGCGAGACCATCGAGCAGGCGTGCGCGGTTCACGGCGCCGACCTTGAGGCACTTCTTGCAAAGCTTAACGGAAAGGACTAAAAACAATGGGAAAGATCAAAGCTTTTGCTGACGATTTCAAAAAGTTTATTTCTCAGGGCAACATCCTTGATATGGCTGTCGGCGTAGTTGTCGGTACCGCCTTCAAGGCTATCGTTTCCTCTCTCGTTGCAGACGTTATTATGCCCTGCATCGGCTACATACTCGGCGACGTTAACTTTGCCGACCTCAAGTGGGTGCTGGTAGAGGCAGTGCCTGAGGTTCTTAACGAGGAAGGCGCGGTAGTTACCGCCGCTGTTGCAGAGGTTGCGGTTAAGTACGGTCAGTTTATTCAGTACATAATCGATTTCCTTATCATTGCCTTTACAATGTTTATCGTTGTTAAGGTTGCAATGGGACTCCGCAACAAGCTGGAAGCAAAGAAAAAGGCTGAGGAAGCCGCAATGAAGGCAGCCGAAGAAGCTGCAAAGGCAGCTGTTCCCGCAGAGCCTACAGTTGAGGAAAAGACACTTTCCGCACTTGAGGATATCCGCGATTATCTTAAAGGAATTAAAGGCTAAAATATGAAGTACCTTATCGGTGTGGACGGCGGAGGAACGAAAACCGCCGCCGCCCTTGCCGATATTGACGGGAGCATTATACGCACGGCGTACGCGCCGGGGTGTAACCCAAACGATATCGGCTTTGAACAAGCAATGCAAAACATATTTTCCGCCGTTCAGGCTCTGAATGCGGATATTAAAGACATCGCCGCCATTTTTTGCGGCGTTGCGGGAATAACCGCATCCGACTACAGCGCTCGTGCAAATAAATGGCTGAAGGAACGGTTTCCGTTCTCAAGGTCGGAGGCTCTGCACGACGGCATAAATGTGATATATTCCGCCTTCCCCGAGGGTGACGGTGCCATAGTCATCTGCGGTACGGGCTCTTCCTGCTTTATGAAGATGGGAAAAGAGATAATCCGTATCGGCGGATACGGCAAGTTTGACCTTGCGGGAAACGGATATGAAATAGGAAAAGCCGCTATCGGACATTCACTTAAGTGCGTTGACGGACGGGAGGAAAGTGGCGTGCTCGACGCTCTCGTCACCGAAAAAGCGGGCGGAAACCCCTTGGACGTGCTTACAGACCTTATTGCCGCAGACAAAAAGCACATCGCCTCCTTTGCGCCTCTTGTATTTGAGGCCTACGAAAAAGGCGATATTTACGCCGCATGGATACTTGAAAACCAGCTCGAATATATCGGCGGACTGATAAGCCGTGCCGCAGAAATATACGGCGGAAGTATTCCCGTATGTATGGCAGGCGGAATCGGAAAGCAGGAAGCGGCAATAAAGATTATAAAAAAATATATTCCGCCCTTCGTTACACTTTCACCAATTACTACCGAGCCCGTTTACGGTGCGGTAGCCAAAGCAAAAGAGATATTGACAGCAGAATAAAAATGTTGTATAGTTTACAGTAATAATCTATGGAGGACAATGCTATGGATCAGAACCAACTTAATGAACTGAGAACGCTGAGACACTCGGCGTCACACATTCTTGCGCAGGCAGTTAAAAGACTTTATCCCGATACCAAACTTGCTATCGGTCCTGCGATAGATACCGGATTTTACTACGATTTCGATACCGAGACCACCTTCACCACCGAAGATCTCGAGGGTATCGAAGCAGAAATGAAAAAGATCGTAAAGGAAAACCTTCGCATAGAGCGCTTTACCCTTCCCCGCGACGAGGCAAAGGCGCTTATGGCTGAAGAGCCTTACAAGCTTGAGCTTATTGACGGTCTTGACGAGGGCGAGGAGATCTCCTTCTATAAGCAGGGAGAATTTACCGACCTTTGCGCCGGCCCTCACGTTGCCTACACCAAGAAGGTAAAGGCATTCAAGCTTCTTTCCGTTACCGGTGCGTACTGGAGAGGCGATTCTGACAACAAGATGCTTCAGCGTATATACGGCACCGCTTTTGCAAGCAAGGAAGAGCTTGACGAATATCTGAATATGCTTGAGGAAGCAAAGAAGCGTGACCACAGAAAGCTCGGCAAGGACCTCGGTCTGTTTATGATGACTGATGACGGCCCCGGCTTCCCCTTCTTCCTTCCCAACGGTATGATACTTAAAAACACCCTTATCGATTACTGGCGTGAGGTACACAAAAAGTACGGCTACGTTGAAATCTCCACTCCCGTTATTCTTAACCGCCGTCTGTGGGAAAGAAGCGGACATTGGGGACATTACAAGCAGAATATGTACACCACCAAGATCGACGAAGAGGATTACGCAATCAAGCCCATGAACTGCCCCGGCGGAATGCTGGTTTATATGAACGAGCCTCACTCCTACCGTGACCTCCCCTTGCGCGCAGGCGAATTGGGATTGGTACACCGCCACGAGCTTTCCGGCGCTTTGCACGGTCTGTTCCGCGTACGCTGCTTTACTCAGGACGATGCTCACATCTTTATGACCAAGGAGCAGATGCGTGACGAGATAAAGAACGTTGTAAGTCTGTTCGATGAGGTTTACTCTCTGTTTGGTCTTACTTATCAGATCGAGCTGTCCACCATGCCCGAGGACCACATGGGCGACGAGGCTGTGTGGGCACACGCAGAGGAAACTCTTAAGGCGGCTATCACCGATATGGGTAAGGATTATATCCTTAACGAAGGCGACGGCGCATTCTACGGTCCCAAATTAGACTTCCACCTTCGCGACAGTATCGGAAGAACCTGGCAGTGCGGAACTATCCAGCTTGACTTCCAGCTTCCCGAAAGATTTGAGCTTGAGTACACCGGCGCAGACGGCGAAAAGCACCGTCCCGTAATGATACACCGCGTTGTATTCGGCAGTATCGAAAGATTTATCGGTGTTATCACCGAGCATTTCGCAGGCGCGTTCCCTCTGTGGCTGGCTCCTCTGCAGGTAGCTGTGCTTCCCATTACCGACAGAGCCGCAGAATATGCAGATAAGCTGGTAGCAGACCTTACCGCCGCAGGCGTAAGATGCAAAGCCGACCACCGCAACGAAAAGGTTAACTACAAGATACGCGAGCATCAGCTCCAGAAGGTGCCTTATATGCTGGTCGTAGGCGACCGCGAGGTTGAGGAAGGTACCGTTTCTCTCCGTACCCGCACCGGCGAGACCGGCGGCGTAATGACCGCGCAGGAATTCTACGACAGAGTTACTACCGAAATCAAGGACAGAAGCAGAATCGTATAAAGATACCCCAAGAAACCAACGGTTTCTCGGGGACCCCGAAAAAAAGCACCCCAAAAAGCATTAAAGGACGGAGAAAAACTTTCTCCGTCCTTTGGTTTTATTTTATATTACCCAGATTACCGCTGGTGACAAGGTTTTCCATATTCCATACGATAAGAACACGGTCGGCGGAATAGGTTTGGATATAGGAAGAAATATCGGTCATACGGTTTGCCATATTGACGAGTACAAGGTCGAAATGCTGTGCGAGGAAGGGTACGAGGCTGTTTGCGAAGGAATCCTTGGGAAGGAGCAGTACGGGACGCTCTTCCTCCAACACGGACTGAACGAGGGTAACGTCGTTGGTGCCGCTGATGAAGGCGGAATACTTATCCTTCTTATCGAGATAAGACCTATCGTAAAAGCCCTCAAAGGAGCGGTCGCCGATGGTGGTAACAAAATCCTTTTCGTTGCCCAGTGACCAGAACTCCATAGTGTCGGGGTCAACGAAGCGGAAGCCGCCCTTTGACCAAGTGGTGCCGTAAAATTCCTCGGAGACGACTTCTACTTCAAACTTTTCCTTGGAAATAATGCTGCTTTCCATACCGAAGGACTTCATTATCTCGCAGTACGCATAATATGCACCGAGAGTAGTCCAGTGGTGGTCGGTACGGTAATAAACGTATTCGCCCGAAGTGTATTTTCCCTTGAGCATATCCGCAACGGGCACGAGCACGTCGGGAGAAACGATATCAAGCTCGCCAAGGAGAGAAACGGAGATATCCGAAGGATATCTGAAGGAATCCGCAGCCATGTCAAGCACGCGGGGAGGAATGACTGCGTGAACGGGAACGGTGCAGTTCGCAGCGTAATTATTTAAAATACCAAGCTGCTTTTGCACTGTTTCTTTATAATACAGATCCATTCCGTCGGTACGGGTGAGGCGGTCCTTGAACATAGAGAAGGTGCGAACTGCAAGAGTATCCTTTTCCCCGAGAAGGACGCCGTCGTTCTCGCCCTTTAAAAGGGTAAGCTCGGAAAGAGCCTTCGCGCTTACGAAAAGGTCGCGCAGAGGGAACTGATCCGCAAAATAAACGTTTATATCGGAAGAAAAGCTTCCGTCCATAAGACGGTCCCAAGTGATTTCGGGAAAGGTCTGCAGGTTGCGGTTTTCGTTTTCGGAATAGGTCTTATCGGGTAAAGCGACGAAGGCAACGGAGAAACCGAAGAGAATCGCCATAAATAATACGATCGAAATGATATGAGTAATTCTTTTCATCTTTTTCCCCTCCCCTTAAAAGATATAATACAAAAACGGGCTGAAGGTACTGTCCACCATATACGCTACGCACAGCAGGAAGGAGCCGCAGGTGACGACGGGGGACAGATATTCAACGGGACGGAAACGGTTAACAAGGTAATAATACAGCTTTTTGGGATAAGGCGTGCTTCCCACTGCGCAAAGCACCAAAAGAAGAAGGTTGCGCAAAATATCGTAGTTGACGGTGGCGGTGGTAAATACTGCACCGTTTCCGCCGAACATAGACGCAAGCACGCTCCAACCGAGAGACATATCGGTAAAGAAGAATATGAGCCAGCCGATAGCCACGAAGAACAGTGCATAAATATGGCTGAATACCTTGGGTATCTTGTTGAGAGCCTTAAGCAGGAAGGTTTTTTCGATCATCAGCAGTACGCCGAAATATACGCCCCACAGAATATAGTTCCAGTTTGCGCCGTGCCAGAAGCCGGTAAGGAACCAAACGATAGCAATGTTTCGGTACTGCGCAAGAAGTCCTTTTCTGTTACCGCCCAAAGGAATATAGACGTATTCCTTAAACCAAGTGGAAAGGGACATATGCCAACGGCGCCAGAAATCGGTGATACTGCCTGCCATATAGGGGTAATTGAAGTTTTCGAGAAATTCAAAGCCGATCATCTTACCGAGACCGATAGCCATATCCGAATATCCCGAGAAATCGAAATAGATCTGGAAGGTGTAGCAAATAACGATCATCCAGCTGCCTGCGACGGTGGGCTGAATTTGGTGGAGGGACTGAAAATATTCCGCCACCGCAAAGATAGTGTCTGCAAGAAGTACTTTTTTGGCAAGACCTGCGCAAAAACGGCGGATACCCTCGGAGCATTTTTCAACGCTGTGGACACGCTCGATAAGCTGATCGTCAATATCTCTGTATCTTACGATAGGACCTGCGATAAGCTGAGGGAACAGTGTGACGTATGTACCGAACGCCACAAAATTACGCTGTACCCCCGTTTCACCGCGATACAGGTCGATGGTATAAGACATTATCTGGAAGGTATAGAAGGATATACCAACGGGAAGCGTAAGGTCCTTGATAGGCTCAAGGAAGGACAAGAAGGGAATGAGAGAAAGATTCTCTATAAAGAAATTGCAATACTTGAAGAACAGCAGGAAAACAAGGTTTGAGCACAGTGAAAGCACCAGATACACTCTTGCTTTTTTGCGGTTGGTTTCGCGGTATTTATCGATAGAAAAGCCAAAGAGATACGCCGCGAGAATGGAAATGAGCATTATAACTATATAAGCAGGCTCACCCCAGCCGTAGAACAGCAGTGATACGGTGAAAAGCACCGCGTTACGCCATTTTTTCGGCACTATGAAATACAGCAACAGAGTTACCGTAAGGTACGCGAACAAAAATATAAGTGATGAGAATACCACGGTTTTATCCGCCTTTCTTTATTCTTCCAGTTTTTTGAGATCCTCGCTGTTATCGTCGCGGCGTTTTACCATTCCGACGACCTTGACATCCTTCTTGGTAAAGACCTTTACGGGCGCGTTCTGATCGCCGTTGAGCTTTACCTTGATCTTACCCGTAAGGAAGTTACTTTCGGTTATAACGCCCTTGCCTGCGGGAGTTTCAACGATAGAATCCACCTTGGGGAAGGTTGCGTACTCGGTTTCGTACACCTCGTGCTCAAAGCGGAGACAGCACATAAGTCTGCCGCAGGAGCCGGATATTTTTGCGCTGGAGAGAGAAAGGTTCTGTTCCTTTGCCATTTTGATGGAAACCTGCGCAAAATCGGGCAAGAACTCCTTACAGCAGAAGGGTCTACCGCACACACCCAAGCCGCCGATAAGCTTTGCCTCGTCACGGACGCCGATCTGGCGAAGCTCTATGCGGGTGCGGAATACGGAGGCAAGGTCCTTTACGAGCTCACGGAAGTCAACGCGTCCGTCTGCAGTGAAATAGAATATAAGCTTGGAGTTATCGAAGGTGTACTCAACGTCGACGAGCTGCATAACGAGCCCGTTCTTTTGCACCTTTTCCAAAAAGATCTGCTTTGCGCGCTCCTCCATTGCCTTGTTCTGCTCGTGCTTTTTTTCGTCCTCTTCGGTGGCTGCACGTACGACGGGCTTTAAGGGAGAAACTATCTCTCCGCGCTTTACCTGTCTGTTTGAAAGGGCGCATATGCCGAATTCTCTGCCGCGTGCGGTTTCGACTATAACGTGATCGTCCTTATTGACGGTAAGTCCCTCGGGAGAAAAGTAATAGGTCTTTCCGCCCTCTCTGAATTTTATACCAACGACCTCTACCGTTTCGGGTAAGGAGGCTTCTTTTTCTATTATCTCTTTATTTTCCATAATCTATTAATTTTTCCTTTCGCTTCCAAGTTTGATAAGCATATCGCTCATAACCGCGGTATAATTTCCGTTTGCACCGATAGCAACGCAGGCTTCCTCCACGGTCTTCAAGCAAGCCGCAACGGAACGGCGGGTCTTTTTGCGTGCGTACACTGCCGCATCCTGAACGGAAAGCACGTTACAGCGGGCAACGCCGCACTTCACGCGCAAAATATCCGCAAAGGCGCCGTGAACGAGGGACAGAAAAAGCTGGTTGCTCTCTCTTTTTTGCTTGCCCTTAAGAACGGAGACGTACAAAGAATACTTGTCCCCGTCGCCGAAATAGCTTTTTATAAATTCTGCGGCACGGTTCATTTCCGCTACGCTGTCACGCCCCAGCAGCTCCTCCGCTTCACCGATGCTTCTGCCGCAAAGACGGGTCACCTCCTGCAGAGTTTCATCGCTCTTACGGGGGTATTTTTTACGGAGTGCTTCGAGTATCTCACTTTCCTCCATACCCGCGAGGGTTATGGTTCTGCAACGGGATTTTACGGTGGCGAGAAGCAAGTCCTTTCTTTCCGCCAGCAGAAAGAAAACTACCGGTGCGGGAGGCTCCTCTAAAATTTTGAGCATGGCGTTTTGGGTCTGCCTGTTCATTTTGTCTGCGTTTGCGATGATATATACCTTTTTCTCACCGTCGTTGGGAACGAGGTACGCATCCTTTATGATACGGCGTGCGTCTGCCACGACGCAGTTCTTCTCGGTGCCCAATATCCACATATCGGGGTGTGCCTTTGAAGCCACCTTTTTGCACTGAGGGCAGACACCGCAGGGCTTGTCCTCACCCTCGCACATAAGCACCGAGGCGGCGTAAAGAGCGAAATCAAGCTTGCCCACACCCTTTGCGCCCTCAATAATATAGGCGTGGGAGACCTTGCCGTTTATATATCCGGAGGAAAATGAAAGCTTTTCTTTTTGGTTAAGTATCACTCTTTTTCCTCCTTCACATAAAATCTCATAATAACTATACCACAAAGCAAGTAAAAAGAAAAGAGTTTTTTGTAAAAAGATTCGATATACGCAATAATTTACAACTCTGTATTCAACGGCGTATTGACATTTTGAGCCATAAAGGGTAAAATATACTTTAAGGATGTGATTATTTTTGAGCGTTATTATCGGAATTGACGTGGGCGGAAGCACCACGAAAATATGTGCCATAAAAAACGGCGAATTACTTACTCCCGCGTGCGTTACCGCAAACGATCCACTGGCATCGGTTTACGGCGCATTCGGTAAATATACCGCAGAAAACGGAATATCTTTAAGCGGAATAGACTGCGTAGCAGTGACGGGAGTGGGAAGTGCATTTCTTGAAAACGATATATACGGGCTACCCACAAAGCACGTAAGCGAATTTACTGCTACGGGCAAGGGCGGATCGTTTTTATCCGGCAAGGAGGAAGCCATTATCGTGAGTATGGGCACGGGAACTGCCATAATCCACGCACGTGACGGTCAGTTTTGCCATCTGGGCGGAACGGGTGTTGGCGGCGGTACTCTGATCGGACTGTCCAAGCAGATGCTGGGTATGACGAGCGCCGAGGAGGTTGCGGAGCTTGCGCTCCAAGGCTCACTTGAAAATATAGACCTTACCATTGAAGCGATGACGAAAAAGGACATATCCCCTACTCTGACGGCAAAAACCACAGCCTCTAACTTCGGCAACCTTACGGACACTGCCACAAAGGCGGATATTGCCTTGGGTATACTTAATCTCGTTTTTGAAACCGCGGGAATGATGGCTGTATTTTCTTCACGGCAAAAGAACGTAAAGGACATAGTCCTTACGGGCAATCTTTCCGTGCTTCCTCAGACGGAGGAAAAATACCGTTCCCTTTCCACAATGTTCGGCGTTAACTTTATTATTCCCCGCCTTTCCCAGTATGCAACTGTTATAGGCGCGGCAAAAACTATGATAACGGAGTAAAAAATGAAAAGAATTATTATTCTCGCACTTGTAATTTCCCTTTTTGCGGTTGCCTGCACGCCTGCAGACAGCAACGCATCCGACGGCGGCACTGCCGTTTCTTACAACACCAAAGAGCTTGTTGAAAAGATAACCGCAGATTATTCTCTGTCCGGCGGCGAATACTACACCTCCTACAGCCAAGAGCTTGGCGGATATCTTGACAGCGACCTTGTTCTTTCCTACTACGGCGATATGGGCGAGGTGCCCGATATGGAAGCGGTAGAGGAATATTGCGTGTACATAGACGGCAGTGATCCCAACCTGCAGAAGGAGCTTGGCGTGTTCAAGACCAAGGCAGGTACCGATAAGGAGACCTTCCTTTCCTTTATGCGATCCCGTATTGCGGCTATGCTGGAGAACGCAAAGAACTATCCCTCCGTTGATCAGGAGCCGCTCAAGAACGCAGAGTTCTTTATTGAGGGTGATTACGTTGTATACGTGGTAGTTAAAGGCGATGCAGACGACATTGCAGATTTTATAAAGGATAATATTGATTAATGGATAACAGCACACGTTGGAACAAAAAGATATTTTCTATTCTGCTTGAAAGAGCAAAAGGCGACCGTTCTTTACGACAGTTCGCCTTTGACAGTGATATTTCTTACGTGCAGATGCGCAAGCTGGTGTATATGACACAGGAAAATCCTCCCCGTCCCAAGCTGATAAAAAAGATAGCAAACGCCGCTTGGAACGAGGTGGACCTTGAGGATCTGCTTTATGCGGCAGGCATATTCCCCGCTGACACCCGTGTGAGAGAGGAAGCGGATTCCTCACCTGCAGGTATTGCAGAGAAGCTTATGACCTTATCGCCCAAAAGCAGAAGAAGCGCAGAGGATTACATAAATTATCTTGCGCAAAAGGATTCAGAAAAATAACATAAGAAGTATAAGTAATACGAGAGTATCGTTATCGGTATCCGAATCCAACAGCAAAAGTATTCCTATCCCGATAAGGATAAGATCGTCTATTTCAACGTCGCGAAGAAGCTTTTTTATACTGCCGACGATACCGTCGCCACCTTTTGTGCCGAATACGGGTGTTGCGGCAGTTTCTTCTTTTTCATTGAATACGGGAATCTCCTTTTCCTCGGTCGGAGGAGGCGCGGAAGCGCGCATATAGTCACGCAGGTTTCCTTCGGAGCGTATGCCTTCTCCGAAATCTCTTGAATACATTATATACCCCCTCCCCTTTTAAGTCCCGAAATAAGCTCCGCAACGGACAAGGCGCGGATGAGTGAATCCAGCTTAGTGCGTTTTTCCTCCCGCAAAAAGGGCTTTATGGCACACAGTAGCGCCGTGTTACGGTCATTCCCGCGGGACGGCAGCAAAAGATCTGCGGGCGCAAAAGCGGGAACGGTGTCCTTGGGAGGCTCCGTCTCCTTTGGAGGCTCCGTATTATCGGAGCTTACACCCAAGGATGAAGCGATGGCGGATATTTTCGCCATAGACGACGGGTCGGAAAGCACGGCGCGTATCTTTTCGGAAAGATCATCTGCCACTGTTTATCACCTGCCCGAAATTATGCGGTATATTTCCTCACTGCGCTCTTTTCCTGCCGCACGGATAAAGGCATCCGCCTGAGCGGGAGACATATTCTCCAAGCTTTTCCTTAAGGAATCCGTATTGAAAAGGAGTGAAGCGGCTTTTCTGCCGTCTGCTCCCGCCGCCTGCGCGATTACCGTTATAAGCTCGCGAAGCTGGGAATCCGATAGGCTTTTAAGGTTTTCCATATCTTTTTTATCAAGCATTGTTTATACCCCCATTCTGTCGCATTATTTTATGCAAAAGGACTATGATTTTATGATTAAATGCAAGCCTATACGCAGCGGAAAGCAAACCGCCGCTATGATAATTACCTTTGCCCTTCTGGCACTTCTGACCGGCATACTTGCCACCTACGGATTGAGTATGGGTATTCCTCTCATTGTAGGAAGACTATCCTTCGGCGTGGTGCTTTCGGTAGCCTTATACTATATGATAAAATACACCCTTGCGGACATTGAATACGAATTGTCTGCCGATACGCTTTCCATTATAAAAATCGTGGGCAGAAAGCGTACCGTTATGGGTGCTTTGGATCTTAAAATGTCCGTTGACCTTGTGGACAAGGACGAATTTAAAAAGAACAAAGAAAAATACGGCAAGATAGCGCGTAATTTTAATTACAGACAAAACCCCTTCGGCGGCGGAGCAGTGTACGTTTTCACCTTCAGCGACCAAACCTATTCCATTGATTTTGAGCCCAACGAGCCATTTATAAAGCTGCTTAAGGAAGCTATTGAGCGAAATAAAACCGAAGAATGACATTTTCTCCCCGCTTTAACGGCGGGGATATTTTTGTGTGGTTTATCCTACCGTATCGCCGTATACGTAGGAATTATATTCCTGAACCAATTTATTCCACGTTTGCTCGCCTACTATTCCATCGGGAGTCAAGCCGTAATAGGTCTGAAACAGCCTTACTGCGCTTTCCGTGCCGTTACCGAAAAAGCCGTCCACACGAATGGTGGTGGCGCCCGGTATTTTCGCGCCGAGAGCATTAAGGGCGTTTTGGATGAAAATGACGTTTCTTCCGCGGGAACCGTTTTTCAATAGATAGCCGGGGTATTTTCTGTCGGAAGCAAAAGAATTTTCATAATCGTAATAGTATTTCACTATTGCGTTCCACGTAGCCTCGTCAATATTTCCCGTCACGGGCAAGCCGTAGTATTGTTGAAAGCCTCTGACGGTGCGCTCGGTATTTGCATCGAATACACCCGTAAGCACGGGTTGAGGTATACTCGTCACGTTAAGTGCATCCGCGATAACAAGCAGATAGTACTGTATGCGCAAAACGTCGGTGCCGCGGTCGCCTGCGGAAAGCGGACGGGGAAAGGAATCGTTTTCGATACGCTCGCCCTCGCTGTTAAGCTCGGCAAGCTTTTTTACGGCGTTGTAAACGTACAGCACTCTGTACCACGTTTCGCGGTCAGTAATTCCCGTCTGATTTAATCCGAACACCCGCTGAAAGGTTCGTACGGATGCCTCGGTACGGTCGCCGTAAACTCCGTTTGCCTTAAGGATAAAGGGGATCTGCGGATAGTTTATGGCAATTCTGTCAAGACGGCGCTGAAGAGTAGCCACGTCTGCGTTGGTATCGCCGGGACGGAGGTCGCCTGCAAAGGATTCGGGCACGTTTTCCTGCACGCGCGCTTCGGCAATAAAGGTATCGTCGCCGTAATAATACTGAAGTATGCCCAGAGGCGAATACCCCTTGCGCGCCAGAGTTACGGTCCCCCACTGTGACAATCCCGCGCAGGAAACGGTGGAGCCGTCACAGTATTCGGTAAAAAGGGGCTCTACCGTCCCCTCTCTCGCAAGATAATTTGTAAACAGCTCATCCACAACAGACGAGATATTATCGAATATACTGCGGTCAAGGACGAATGCCTGATCGTACGCGGTGGAGGAGGTTATATCGTAATTGTACCCCTGTGAGCGATACCATTCGGTGTATATTCTGTTCAAAGCGAGGGACACCTGTGCAATAATATTCGCACGGAGGGACGTATCGGGCCAAGTGGGATATATCTCGCTGGACGCCACGTTTTTTATATATTCTATAAATGGAATAGTTACGTTTTCCGCATTCGATGAAGGTGTGCCGAGATGCACCGTTATGGTTTCGGGCACCACGGGATACCTTACCACCGGCTCATAGGTTGCAACGGTGGCGGATTGGTTTGCGGTCATTCCGCCGATATACCGCTCGTGCTCGGGAATTACGGCACGTTTTTCGCTCATTTCGGGAAATTCCTCGGGTGTGGGCATCTCGATATCGTGAACTGTTATTGAATCGGGAAATATCTGCTCGCCCAAAACGGTGACGGGAACGTAACCTTCGGCGGTTATACGGACGCTGAACACCGAATAGGGCCGCAGTGCCGAGGACGGATCGAAGGATGCTTCCTTTGGCGGTGTGGGCAAGGTAAAGCGCGCCTCACCTGCCGAATCCGTCCTGCCCGTATAGGCTCGGTTATCCCCGATAACGGCGACGGAAGCTCCGGAAATAGGGTCGCCCGAGCTGTTGTGTATCCTTAAAAGTAATTCTCCGTTGGTTGCCATATATAAAAACCTCCTTTACAAGCATTTTATTTATATTTTTTGGTTTTTGTGAAGCAATAGTATTGACAATTTGCACCGTATTTTGATATAATATTTCGGTTGTGTATAGAAATAATAGAAAAGAAGGTCATATTTTGGTAAGAAACGATCTGAGAAACATTGCAATAATCGCACACGTTGACCACGGCAAGACCACTATGGTTGACGAAATGCTTAAATTCGGCGGACTGTTCCGCGAAAATCAGGAATTGCAGGAAAGAATGATGGATAATAACGCGCTGGAGCGTGAGCGCGGAATTACCATTCTTGCAAAGAACACCTCTACCTATTACAAGGACGTAAAGATAAACATTATCGACACTCCCGGCCACGCGGATTTCGGCGGTGAGGTTGAGCGTATCCTTAAAATGGTTGACGGCGTACTTCTGCTTGTTGACGCGGCTGAAGGTCCCATGCCTCAGACGAGATTCGTTTTACAGAAGGCAATTGAGCTGAACCACAAAATAATAGTTGTTATAAACAAGATAGACCGTCCCGACGCGCGCGTTTACGAGGTGCCCGACGAGGTTCTTGAGCTTCTCCTTGACCTTAACGCTTCCTCTGAGCAGTTGGATTCTCCCGTTGTATTCTGCTCCGGCAGAGCGGGTATTGCGTCTATGTCCCCCGACCATCTCGGAACAGACCTTGCGCCTCTCTTTGACTGTATACTTGAGCATATTCCCGCACCCCAAGGCGATGAGACCGGTGAATCGCAGATGCTGGTTTCCGCCGTTGACTATAACGATTACGTCGGTAAGATAGGTATAGGCAGAATTGAAAGAGGCTCGCTTAACCTTAAGCAAGAGGTCATCCTTTGCGATTACCACAACGCAGGACTTAAAAAGAAGAGCAGAATATCCGCTATGTACCAGATAGACGGTCTGTCAAGGATTCCCGCGGAAACCGCCACCGTCGGCGATATCGTTTGTATTTCGGGTATTGAAGATATAAATATCGGTAACACAATTTGCTCCAACGTTGCCGCAGATCCCCTTCCCTTCGTTAAGATCGGAGAGCCGACTATGGAAATGACCTTCTCCGTAAACAACTCTCCCTTTGCAGGCAGAGAAGGCAAGTACGTTACCACCCGCCATATCCGCGATTACCTTTTCAAAGAGGCTATGAAGGATATGTCCCTGAAGGTTTGCGAAACCGATTCCGCCGACAGCTACAACGTACGCGGCAGAGGTGAAATGCACATATCCATACTTATGGAGAATATGCGCCGCGCAGGCTTTGAGTTTATGGTTTCCACACCCCGTATCATCTACAAGGAGATAGACGGCGTTCTGTGCGAGCCTATTGACAGATGCGTTATCGACGTACCTCAGGGCTGTGTAAGCGTTATTATGGAAAAGATGGGCTACCGCAAGGGCGAGCTTGCTGAAATGCGTCCCGTCGGCGACAGAATGCATCTTGAGTTTATGATCCCCACCCGCGGTCTCTTCGGCTACAAGACCGAATTCCTTACGGATACCCGCGGTGAAGGTATTATAAGCGCCGTATTTGCAGAGTATCAGCCCGAAAAAGGCGAGGTTACCAAGAGATTTACCGGCTCCCTTATCGCATACGAGCAGGGCGTTGCAACCAGCTACGGTATATTCAACGCACAGGACAGAGGTCCTATGTTCTGCGATCCCGGTGACGAGGTTTACGCAGGTCAGCTCGTGGGTATCTCCTCTAAGGGCGACGATATCGTAGTTAACGTGTGCAAGAAAAAGCACCTTACCGCTATCCGCTCCGCAGGAGCAGACGAAGCACTCCGTCTTGTACCTCCCAAGAAATTCTCTCTTGAAGAGGCCATTGAGTTTATCGGTGACGACGAGCTTATAGAAATTACCCCAAAATCCATACGTCTGAGAAAGAGAATACTCGATAACTCTCTCCGTATGAAGGAAAAAATGAAGAATAAATAAAATCACCCCACAAAAGGTTGTTAAATACGTAGGGGCGATTCACGAATCGCCCGCAACAAACCGGTCTTTTTCCGTAACAACGCTTTTGCGGGGACCCCAAGTAAAATCACCCCACAAAAATTCAGCCGCGCTATAAAAAATGCGCGGCTATTTGTTTTTTGGTGTTGACAAAGTATTATTATTGTGCTATATTAAGAAAAATTTTAAGAAGGAGAGCGACAATGAACATTTACACTCTTAACGTAAAAGTGAATATGGAACTTATGTCCGTAGCAGGTCTTGATGATATGCTGTATACGGGCTTACATTGTCGCACTCAAAATTCATTATAATTTTTATTTTTTGAATATTTTGTACTATAGGCAGTGTGAGTCGTTAATACGATTTACACTGCTTTTTGTTTTGAAGGAGGATATTATGATCATAAAAAACGAAATACCGATTCTGGAATTTGACACCGAAAATACTGCGGTAATAATGCCCCGACATCAAAATCTGGATTTACATTTACCCGAAAAAGCGGTATTTGCTTTTATGTGCGAATATGTGGATGAATATGCGAAGGAAGCAGGGGGCAGGCAGGTAGGCATATTTGAATCTGCCACAAAGGATTACCCCATATACGTAATAAACCACCAAGGGCAGGACGTGTGCTTGGTGCAGGCACCCGTAGGTGCTGCGGCTGCAACGCAGATCATGGATTGGCTTATAGGATACGGAGTTAAAAAGATCATATCCGGCGGGTGCTGCGGCGCTTTAAAGGATTATGCAGAGGGAGAGTTTTTAATCCCCTGCCGCGCGTTGAGAGATGAGGGAACTTCATATCACTATGCGCCGCCAACAAGATTTATTGAACTTGATAAAGTTGCTGTGGAAGCTATTGAAAGCACTCTGCGGGAGCAAAAGCTCAAATACGAAAAGGTCACTACTTGGTCGACGGACGGTTTTTACAGAGAAACCAAGGAAAAGGTATTGTATCGCAAGGATGAGGGCTGTTCCGTTGTGGAAATGGAATGTTCCGCCCTCGCCGCCTGCGCAAAAATGAGAAACGCCGTATTCGGTGAATTGCTGTACACTGCGGACACCTTGGCAAACATAAAAAAATACGATGCCAGAAATTGGGGCATAAATTCAAAGGAATACGCGTTAAGGCTTTGTCTTGACGCGGTATTAAAGCTGTGAGGAGATAAAAATGAATGCGCAATTTGATATAACGAATTTGAAAATACAAACCCAAAGACTTATACTGCGTCCTTGGGAATATACGGATCTTGATGATCTTTACGAATACGCAAGTGTAGACGGAGTCGGTCAGCGAGCAGGCTGGCTTCCCCACAAAAGTAAGGAAGAATCAAGACAGATACTTGAAAAATTCATAAAAAACAAAAAAACGTTTGCCATTGAGTATAATAAAAAAGTTATCGGTTCTTTAGGCGTAGAATATTACCGCGAGGATGAACACCCATTTCTTGCCGATCTGAAAGGCAGAGAATTGGGCTACGTTCTTTCAAAGGATCACTGGGGAAAAGGTATTATGCCCGAAGCAGTAAAAGCGGTAACAGACTATCTTTTTAAAGTAGAAAAACTGGATTTTATTATTATAAGCTATTATGAATGGAACAGGCAATCTGCCCGCGTTGCCGAAAAATGCGGACTAAAGCCCATAAAAAATACCGTGCACGAAACACGCTTCGGCACGAAAGAGCCCACGGTATGTACTATAATTTTTAACAAGTAACTTAAAAAACGGACTGCCGTGAGCAGTCCGTTGTTGTTTTTGGTGTCCCGAGAAAAGTTTTTTCGTAATATATTCCGTATGTAACGGGCGATTCGTGAATCGCCCCTACGTAATCAAAAAACTTTCTTGGGGTGATTTTATTCCATATCGTCAAGTTAGTCTTCCAGATCGTCTATGCGGGATTCAAGGTCTTCTACCATAGATTCGAGCTCTTCTATTCTGGATTCCAACTCCCCAATATACTCTTCAAATTCGGAGAAATTATTGGGAACGAAGGGGGCGCCCATATTGAAGCTTACGTTCGGCATGCCTCTTGCGGCGGAAATTTCCTTTGATTCGGGATGTACGCCGTATTTTACAAGTCTATCCCGTATATCTGCAGGAAGCGCCTGGAGCTGTAAGGGATTCACCTCAAAATCAAAGTTGTATCCGTCGGCGTGCATTTTATCCAATTCAGCGAGGATAAGGCTTTTATCTGCTCGCCCGAGATGAGGGGCTATATCTGACCAAGCGCGGAAGGAGTGATCGAAATGTCTGCAATAGCCGATGAAGATCTTTGCTATATTCTCGTATCCGAGAACACCCCACCAAGCACCGAAGCAGCCGATGCCGTGCTTTACCGCATAATCTATGCCGTTTTCAACAACGACCTCCGGCATAATACCGGAAACGACGGGCTTAAGCGCGTTCCAGTTACCGTCTTTGCTCACGATGGATTTAAAGATCATATCAACAAGCTCTTTGTCCTTGGAATAGGGCAGCAAAGGAAGCATTGCTCCCGTTTCGCCTGAGGAATAGCGGTTGAGAATAAGCTTGGTTATATCTTCCTGCGGGAGGTACGGAACCAGATCCAACCTGCCTTTATCCGTATTTGAGGCAAAAACAAGCAACGCTACCTCGCGGAGGATATCCTCGTCCGCAAACTTAAAAAGCATTTTTGCGACACCGCTACCCTTTGCGATAGATATCTCGGTGATGGCGGTGGTAAGGGCTTCCTTGCTTAAATAAGGCGCAAGAGCGTACACGTCACCAACGAGAGTTTTATCGGGCAGGGCGTAATAGGCTTCGTCCATATTTGCTTCCCGTTCCTTTTCGCCGCTTTCGCTGTGCATAGCCGCCACTATATCCTCGGTAGGCACGTTGAGAGCAGAGGAAAGGTCGGAAAGCTTGGAGATTTCGGGCATAGTTTCCCCTCTCTCCCACTTGCTTACCGCCTGATGGGATACGCCGACCATATCCGCAAGCTGACCTTGCGTTATATTCTTTTCACGCCGCTTTCCCGAAAGAAACTGCGCAAACTTCTTCATATCAAACATAATGTATATTTCCTTTCCGTTTGTGTTCTGCCTGCAAGCCTTCTGTGTAAAAAGCATAGCAAACATTTACAAAAAGGTCAATAAACTTGTGATAGAATGGCGAAAAATATCCCTATCCAACCTTGCAACCTACGGTTGAAAATGTTATTTTACCAGCACAGAAATGCTTCGGCTGATGCCGTAGCGTATATCACTGTCAGAAACGTCACTTTCAAAATAGGTAATGCTGTAGGTATACAACACCGCCGCGTCGCCGTTTTCAAGATAAATACGGTTAGTGTTTCTTAATTCAAAGGAATCGCAGCCGACGGTTTCTTTTTCAAGACGGGCAGTTATCTTTGCCATAACAGCCTCAGATTCAAGGACGGATAGCTTTTTGGTTTCCTTACCGTCAGGGATCAGCGCTTCGTTTTCGATAACGTAATCGGTTACGGCATCTAAATCAAATTCCTTAAGATGCTTGCCGGTATAGCCGCCGTCAAGCAGGTTATCGGCAAAAAGGATCTCGACCTCGTCAGCGTTTGCAGGTGTAGCGTTACAACCGACAGAAAACACTGTAAGAACAAAACACAATGCTAAAAAAAGTAATTTTTTCATTTTAATATCTCCTTTTATTTATGATAGGTTTTACCCGCAATTATAGTAAATGCGCGGTAGACCTGCTCCTCGAGGACTATACGAATAAGGCGGTGAGGAAGTGTCATTTTCGAAAAGGAAAGGCGCATATCGCAGGCGCGCTTTACGCTTTCGTCAAGTCCGCAGGAGGAGCCGATAACAAAGCATATTTCCGAATAGCTAAAGCGGGTATTCTCGATAACGGAGGCAAATTCTTCGCTGGAAAGCTGTTTTCCCTCTACGCAAAGGGCTATTTTTTTAGCCTTTGGCGGAAGAAGTGAAAGCACCTTTTCCGCTTCTTTTTTTAAGCTTTCCTCTTCCTTTACGAAAACGGTCTTAAAGGTGCAATATGCGGAAATGCGTTTTATATATTCCTTTTCTGCGGCGCGGAAGTAATCCTCCTTAAAATCGCCAACGTGAATTAAAGTAATATTCATTTGCGTTTTTTCTTCTTTCTTACTGAAAATCCAAAGGTACCAACGCTTTTTCCCAGAGGAAAATAGCTTCCGTGGGCGTAAGCAAGAAGGTTTGCCTTCTCAAGAGCAAGTCTGCCGCTTTCTTCGATAAGGGCTTCGTCTACGGAAACGGAAACTATATGAGCCATAAACATATCGTGGCTTCCAAGCTCTATAATTCTGTCTACCTTACATTCTATGGATACGGGACATTCCTCGATAGCGGGACAGCCCGTTATTTCGCTTTCCTTGGGGGTGAGCCCGAGGTGAGCGAATTTGTCTATATCCCTGCCGCTTCTTACGCCGCAAAAATCGCACGCCTTTGCCAGCGGCACGGTGGGAAGATTTATTACGAAGCAGCCGCTTTCACTTATAATACCGTGGGAATACCGTTCCTTGCGGACGGATATATAGGTCTGCGCAGGGTCGGTGCAGGTGATACCCGTCCAGCCCACGGTGAGGATATTGGGTTTTTCCATACTGCCGCAGGACACCATCGTAGGCGGTACGGGCGCAAGAAGGGTTCCGGGCTTCCAAACCTTTTTCATTTTATATTCCTCCCGCAAATATCTTTAACTACCTCTCCCGCCATTATATAGCCCGCTACCGGAGGCACGAAGGACACCGATGCGGGGGTGCGGGAGGTAATAACAGGCTCTTCCTTTGAATATACTACCTTGAGATGGTTTATGCCCCTTTTGCGCAGCTCTACGCGGATAACCTTGGCAAGGGGGCAGACCGAGGTTTTTGAAATATCCGAAACCTCAAGCCTCGTAGGGTCAAGCTTATTTCCCGTTCCCATACAGGAAATTACGGGAACGCCCGCGTTGTGGGCAGACTCTATCAAAAACAGCTTTGACCGAACGGAATCTATACAATCCACTACGTAATGGTAATTTTCAAGAGGAATGGAGTTTTCCTCGGAGTAAAATCCGTCTATGACGGTGATATCGCAATCGGGTGCAATATCCGACCATCTTTCTTTTGCGACCTCCGTCTTCTTTTTTCCGATAGCAGAGGTGGACGCGATAAGCTGACGGTTGATATTTGTTACATTGACGGTATCGCAATCCACCGCGGTAATGCTTCCGACACCGCATCTGACAATTGCTTCCCCTGCCGCCGCGCCGACGCCGCCGATACCGACAAGCAAAACGCGGGAGCTTTTCAGTTTTTCTATTCCGTCCTCACCGAGAATGGGATAAAGACGGTCAAAACGTGTTTCCATAAAAGGTTTTTCCTCTCAATCTATATAGCCGCCGCCGATGACGGTATCGCCATCGTAAAACACCACGGACTGTCCGCGGGTTATTGCGCGCTGTGGTGTATCGAACAAGACCTTTACTTGATTTTCGCCCTTCTTCGTTACGGTACACATAGAACCGCCGTGGCTGTAGCGTACCTTGGCTTCACAACGGAAGGTATCCGGCATTTCCTCCGAGCAATAGACAACGTCACTTGCCGTAAGGGTATCCGAAAAGAGACTTTCGCTTCTTCCTACGAGGACGGTGTTCTTCTCTACGTCCTTGCCGAGAACATACAAGGGGTGCTCCCAAGCTATTCCAAGTCCCTTTCGCTGACCGACGGTGTATCCCCATATACCGTTATGGGTGCCGATAACCCTGCCGTCCTCATAAATAAATTTGCCCTTTTCGGGAGGGGTTCCGTAAAAGGAGGTTAGCACGCCTCGGTAATCTCCGTCGGGCACGAAGCAGATATCCTGACTGTCCGCCTTATGGGCAACGGATATTCCCGCCTCCTCCGCAAGTGCTCTGACCTCGTCCTTATTCATATCTCCGATAGGAAAAGCAAGGCG
>JAGAKP010000060.1 GCA_017625615.1 Clostridia bacterium | reverse complement strand
CGACGATGGATATCTACGCTGAAGCAACGGATCAAAAGAAGCAAGAGTCATTTAACAACTTATCAAAGTTGGATATCTTTTGAGAAGGGTTCTCGGTGTGAATCCTGACAACAAAAAAGCTGCAAAGACAACAGATTGACCACAAATTTGTTTTTTCCCTGATGTAATATGAATGAGTATGAAGTTCGGGAAAGTCAGCAGAATAAAGGATTTGAATGAATATGAATAGATGTGAATTGTTGGAGAAACTTTTCCCCACCATGAAGCCCGAAAGTAAGTAAATTATGGAAGAGAAGAATAAAAGCGAATTCCGTTTGTGGCTTGAGCACACCTGGTGGTCACACAAATGGATGATAATATGTATTGCTTTGGTAATATTCCTCGTAATATTCGCCGTAGTCTCCTGCTCAAGGCAGGACGAGCCTGACGTAAACATTCTTTACGTCGGTCCCCTTAAGATGTCCATTTCCGTTCAGGAGCTTTTGCAGGACAGCCTGCAGGATATGTTTTCCGATACCAACGGCGACGGCAAAAAGGTGCTTGCGGTGTGCAGTATTGCGGCAGAGGCAAGATATGCGGATTATCCCATACTTGAGGAAGGCGATTACGTTTCCGACGGTGAGATAATAACCGCAGACCCCTCCCGCGACGTGGAGTATTCCAAGGTGCTTATAAACGCAGACCTCGATGCGGACACCCGCGAGCAGTTCAATATGGAGGTAACCATCGGCAGCTCGGTAATATATCTTATGGAAGAATATTATTACGATCTTGCTCTTGCCATGAACGTTATCGCCCCTCTTGACACAGTGCTTGACGAGGAAAATATGCCCGAAAACACCAGAGACGAATATTCGGTATACCTGAAGGATCTGGATATAAGCTCTCTCCCCGGCTTTGACACTATGCCCGACGATATTATAGTGTGTATACGCCGATTCCCCAACAGCGAAGCAGGCGAATTGCTTTACGGCAGAACTGAAGCAGAATATCAGGCAAACGTAGAGCTGTTCAACGAAATGTTCGCTTACAAAGATTAGGTTAAAATTTTTCACAATAAAAATCCTTAAAGGAGCCCAAAAAGAAAATGAGCAATTTTTTAAAGAAAAACGAGAAAAAACTTACACGAATCGTAGCGCTGACATTGGCAGTCGTATTCGTGGCAATGGTAGCTTGGATCGCTATTGACAAAATCTTTTCCATCTCCCCCTATTTTGAAGACGACACCTTTGCAAACGCACTTGCTGACAGTCTCGGCAAGCCCGCACTCTTCCTTAACGAAGAAGACCTTGAAGAGTTTGAGGTTATGGTAGTTTCCTGCTCCGTTACCGCAGACCCCAACAGCGGCTACCAGACGTTAACCGTTCCCTTCGTTACCCTCGGCAAAGCTGATTACGCCGACCACATTATCGAAAACACACGTAAAATGAACGAGGAGACCGAAGAAGAGGAAAAGGAAGAATCATCCGAAACCTCCGATACCTCCGACGTTTCCAAGGACGAAGGACCCAAGTTTGATACCGTTCAGGTATACGCTACTCCTTCCACCGTTGCAGATATAGTTAAGTTCAAGAACCTCCGCGTTCTTTCCGCTATCGACAGCAGCACCGCTTACAACATCAGCTACGATACTTATCTTGCAAGCATGTACGCTCAGCTTACCGGAAGCACCTCCACCGTTTCCGCTTCTATGATCTACAAGGCTATCGTTCCTTCCGATCTTGACAGCCTTACCGATCTCGCTCCTCTTAACAAGCTCGAGTACCTCGGCGTTGCATACTCCTCTATTCCCGATCTCAAGGGTATTGAAAACTTCCCCAACCTTCTCGTTCTCGACGCTTCTACCTGTAAGGTTACCTCCGTTGAAGGCGTAGATAAGGCAACCGAGCTTCTCGGTCTCTATCTGGGCAGCAACACCCTCACCAAGGTTGACGGCGTTGAAAAGCTTACAAAGCTTGAAACCCTCGAGCTGTCCTCCAACAAGATCGCCGAGCTTCCCAAGTTCTCCGAAAACTCCGCACTTATCAACCTTTCTCTCTCCGGCAACAAGCTTACCAAGCTTGACGTTAACTTCAAGAACCTTACCTCTCTCTACGTTGACGGCAACGAGATAAAGGATCTGGCTATTACCGCTCCCAAGCTCGAGACTCTTAACCTTTCCGACAATAAGCTCACCAAGCTTGATGCTCTTAAGGACCTTACCACTCTCGAAGCCCTTGACCTTTCCGGCAACAGCACTATTATCGATCTTGCACCCATCGCTTCTCTTAAGAACCTGACCACCCTCGGTCTTATCTTCACCAAGGACAAGGCTGCTACCAAGCTTACCGATATCAGCGCGCTTAAGGATATGACCAAGCTTGAGACTCTGTCTATCAGCTACACCGGCGTTAAGGATATCGACGCTATCGCAGGTCTGAAGGAGCTTACCTCTCTTACCATCAACAACAGCAAGGTTGTAAGCACCAAGGCCCTTGAAAAGCTTTCCAAGCTCACCACAGTTGACCTTTCCGCTAACGATATCGAAGACGTTGTCGGTCTTAAGAACAAGAAGAAGCTTTCTTCTCTTAACCTTTCCGAAAACAATATCAAGGACATTTCCGATCTTAAGGGTGCGTTCACCGTTGATACCATCAAGACTCTTAACTTCAAGGGCAATATGATCACCGATTGGAAGCCTCTCGACGCATACAAGAAGGCTACCATCACCAAGGAAAACAATTCCGCTAACAAGCCCAACAAGGACGAGACAAGCAAGGACGAAACCTCCAAGAACGAAACCTCCAAGAACGAGGAAAGCAAGGAAGTAAGCGAAGAAGTAAGCGAAACTTCCAAATAAAACCAAAAAAACAAAGGGGACGGAGTCAATTTCCGTCCCCATAAACATTACTTTTAATATAAAAGGAGTATTCCGGTATGCCCGATATGCTGGTAAAGCTTTATAAGCTCCCCGAAACAAATAACCTTTATAAAAAACTTGAAGATAACGGCATCGTTATAATGCGCCCCATGACACCCAACAAGACCAAGGTGGTTGAATGGGTAAGAGAGCATTTCAGTGACGGATGGGCAGATGAAATTTCCGCCGCATTCACCAAATTCCCCGTAAGCTGCTTTATTGCATACGATGTTAACGAGAAAAAGATACTGGGCTTTGCAGGATATGACTGCACCTACCGCGATTTCTTTGGTCCCACAGGCGTTGATGAAACACAGCGCGGCAAGGGTATCGGCGGTGCGCTGTTCCTCCGCTGTATGGAGGCTATGCGTGACGAGGGCTACGGCTATGCTATAATCGGCTCCGCAGGTCCCGTTGATTTTTACAACAAAATGTCGGGCGCGACTGTCATAGAGGACAGCGTTCCGGGCATATACAAAGATCTTATTTAGCAAAGGAAAATATTTTATTATGAAAAAGAGAGCCGGTATAGTAGGCGCCACCGGTATGGTAGGTCAGCGCTTTATTACCTTACTTGAAAATCACCCTTATTTTGAAGTTACCTGCCTTGCGGCATCCGCAAGAAGCGCAGGCAAGACCTTTACCGAAGCAGTGGGCAACAGATGGAGAGTTCCCCTCCCCATGCCCGAATACGTAAAGGATATGGTTATCGTTGATTCCGAGGATATCGAAACCATAAAGGCAAACTGCGATTTCGTTTTCTGCGCCATAGATATGGACAAGGCGTACACCAAGAACCTTGAGGAAACCTATGCAAAGGCAGAGCTTATCGTCGTTTCCAACAACTCCGCAAACCGCGGCACTCCCGACGTGCCTATGTTTATTCCCGAAGTAAACCCCGACCACGCAGAGGTTATCGAAGCACAGAAGAAGCGTCTCGGCACCAAGCGCGGTTATATCGCTGTTAAGCCCAACTGCTCTATTCAGACCTACGTTCCCGCACTTACTCCCCTGCTTGATTGCGGTATCGAATATATCAACGTAAGCACTTATCAGGCGGTTTCCGGCGCAGGTAAGACTCTCGAAAGCTTTGAGGGTATTCTGGATAACATTATCCCCTATATCGGCGGCGAGGAAGAAAAGAGCGAAAAAGAGCCTCTTAAGGTTTGGGGTAAGGTAGAGGACGGCGTTATCGTTAACGCAGAAAAGCCCGTTATCTCCGCTCAGTGCGTACGCGTTCCCGTTGCAGACGGACACCTTGCAACCGTTTCCGTTAAGTTCAAAAACCCTCCCACGGAGGAAGAAATACTCAAAGCATGGGCAGAATTCAAGGGCGAGCCTCAGAAGGTTGACCTTCCCCACGCGCCCAAGCAGTTTATAACCTACTTTGAGGAAGACAACCGTCCCCAGACCGGTGTTGACCGTGACACCGAGGGCGGAATGGGTATCTGCGTAGGCAGACTCCGCAAGGATCCTATCTTCGATTACAAGTTCGTATGTCTCTCCCACAACACCCTCCGCGGTGCGGCAGGCGGCGGACTTCTTACCGCAGAATACCTTTACGCAAAGGGTCTCCTTGATTAAGGCATGAAGAAAAGAATATTTTTAATTGCCCTTCTTTTTATCTGCCTGTCCATCTCTTCCTGCGTGAAGGACGACGGCAGCAGTAAAATTCTGTGCGATACCGCCCGTGTTGAAGCTATCGTAAAGCAGCTCGGCGTTACGGATGAGGAAAGGCTGGTTGTAAAAAAGCCTTACGACCGTGCACTGGACTGCAACGTATATCTGGTTTATATAGTGGAGGACGGCGAAATAAAGGAATACACCTGCGAATTTTACGGCAATCTTGCTGAGCATAACTACGCCTTGAACTATTACAACGCGGATTCCGTAAAGGAATTGTACTGCCTTGTGGAGAACGACGAGGCGGCGTGTATGGTCTGCGTCCTTAATCTTGCCGTGGAGTTTGACAGCCTTGAGGATCTTGAGGAAAAGTATTCCGACAAGCACTACGTAAAGCACGGATACGAAATTATAAGATAAACAGTAAAAGCTCTGCGTGTTAAACGCAGAGCTTTTGTTATCGGGGTGATTGTCGGGGTGATGATCGGGGTCCCCGAGAAAGTGTTTTTTCGTGATACGTTGCGTCTATCGCGGGCGATTCGTGAATCGCCCCTACTCACCAAAAAACCTTTCTTGGGGTGTTTTTATATTTTTTCTATAACTATATCTTCGGTATTGATATTCAGCGGAGGGCGGGGCTTAATCTTTAAAAGGTCAAGCTTATATTTACGGCAGCTTCCGTGGGGAGACACTGCGCCCTTGTAAATACAATAGCACTTTTCAAATTCACCGTTGGAATGGACGCAATTTATACAGCCCTTATCGACAGAAGCAGACATATTTTTCACCTCCCTTTTATTATACGACGGGGAGGTGATTTTGTCAAGTGACCAAGGCGAAAACCGCCATAAGGGCGCCCATAATAAGTCTTGAAATTATAAAGGGCTTGACGGAAAGGGTGTTTTTCATAACGGAAGCAGTTTGCAGTATTGCGGAAAATGACCCAAAGCCCAAAAACAGACAGCACAACACCTCGCGGGTATCGATATCGAAAACCGAGGTGCGCGCTATTCCGCCGGAAAACTCGAATATTCCACGCACGGTAACAGCCCATATACTCCCCTCCTTAAAAAATCCCGCGCAAAGTGAGCCGAGCACGAAAAAGCAGGCGATAAATCCGCATATACGCACGCAGAGAAAGGCAGAATCGGCTATGGCATCCGTAATATCGGTATTACGGATGCGTTTTTTTGTTTTGGCAGAGATTTTCTTTTCACCTTTCAGCAAAAAGGGATACAGCACCGCGGCGGTGACGATGGTCGCAGCACATTGAATAAGCAGTATTTTTATTCCGTGCATAACGCTTCCCATAACGGAAACGCCCGCAAAGGCAAGAATAAAGGACACTGATGCGCCCGAGCACAGACAGCACAGATATTCCGCCCGTTTTTTGGATATATACCCCTCCTCGTGCAGATATACGCAGTTACGTGCTCCCGCGGGAAATCCACACACCAAGCCCAAGGCCACCGTAAAAATACTTCCCAAAACAGGACGGGTGCACAGCTCCGAAACTGCCCTTATCGCCACTATCCGCTTTGACAGCACCAGATATATAAAAAGGGAGGGAATAATACTTTCCGCGCAAAAGAAGAGAGCCTGTGCGGTGGCGTCCGTCGCCTTTTCGGGGAAGATAAGCAGATACACGAACACCCCGATAAACACAATATTCACCGTGACACCTGCCACACGGCGCGGCTTTATATTCATAAACCATCAACTCCGTTAATAATATATACGGAAAGGCGGGATAAATATGAAAAAAATGCCCGATACCCTATTGGGAGAATTTCTGGAGATACGGGGCAACCGCTATCTTGCGGCGGACGGATACGGAAAAATGCTGGAATACGGCAGTGAAAAAATAGTGCTGGAGGGAAAGCGGCTTACCCTTACCGTCCGCGGAAAAAGGCTGAAGATGCACTATATGTCCGGTGACCGCATCGGCATTGACGGAATTATACGGGGTGTGGACTATGAACCGACTCATACGTAAGTTTTTTGGCTTTTACACCCTGCTTCTCCCCGCGGACAAAGCGCCCGAAATACTTAACGCCTGCAAGGAAAAGGGTATATTCTTTTTTTCGCCCGAGCCGACGGAAAATGGCATAACAGTAAAGGCAAGTCTTTTTTCCTGCAAGCCCCTTATGGCAGAAGGGGAAAAGCACGGCGTGCAGGCGGAAATAACCGAGGAAAGTGGACTTCCCTTTATAGTGTCCCGCTACCGAAAGCGGTACGGAATATATTTGGGTATTATTCTGGGAGCGGCGTTTTTGCTCTTTTCATCGCTGTTTTTGTGGGACGTGCAGGTTACGGGCAACGTAAATATAAGCGAAAAGGAGATACTTAAGGTCCTTGCAAGGCACGGTGTGGGGATAGGCACCTATATCCCCTCCATGGACGCGGACCGCACTGCGGAATATATACTTTTGGACTACTCTCCCCTATCCTCACTTGCCATAAACGTAAAGGGTACGGTGGCAACGGTGGACGTTATTGAACGAGTGCCTAAGCCCGAAAGCGTGTTCCCCGAGGACGGATATTGCAATCTGGTTGCCAAAGCCGACGGAATTATAACGAGCGTTACCGCAGTGGAGGGGCACCCCGAGGTGAAGGTGGGGCAGGTGGTTACCGAGGGACAGCTTCTTATAAACGGTTTTGTGGAAAACCGTTTCGGCGCGTACAAAATAGTAAACGCAAAGGGATATATTTTTGCCGACGTGGCGGAAAACCTTTTGTTTGAGGTACCCCTTGATATGACGGGAAAATATTATACGGGAAGAACGGAAACGAAAACGGAAATATACCTTATCGGCTTTCCCATAAGGCTGTTTTTTAAGGAAGAAACGGAGTTTGAAAAATACGATATACGCGCTGCGGAGGAAAGCCTTACGCTATTCGGGCTGAAATTACCTATAAAAATATCCAAAGCCCTTTACGCGGAATACGAGGAAGCCCAATACTCAATAACCGAGGAGGAAGCAAAAAGAGAAGCGCAAAAACGGTTCAACGCCTGGTGTCAGAAAGAAGCAATGGGTGAAATAGTAAGCATAGATACGGAGGAAGGAAGAAATGAAAAAAACAACGTGTACTTTATAAAAGCACACGTTGTGGTAAACCGTGATATCGGTATGCGGAAGGAGATAATTTTTACTTATCCGAATAAACTTCCTTAAGTCTTAACAGCGACAGCACGAATATCTGCGCCGCCTTGACGACCTCCTCGCGGGAGAGGTACTCGTCTCTTTCGTGGGCACCGCCCTTGCCGTCACCAAGTAATCCGCGGTGAGAAGCGATGGTTGCGCCGAAGGCTACGGTGTTTTTCATATATCTTGCGTACGTGCCGCCGCCCATGGTGTAAGGCGCACAATCTTCATCGATTATATCCTTGCAGGAATCGGTAAGCGCCTGAATACGGGGATCGTCCGAGGACATTATATATCCCTCGGAGCAGCCGCCGCTGTATGCGGAAAATCCGTTTTCCTCGGCGGTCTTCTTAATGGTGGCAATAATCTCCTCGTAGGGCACGGAGGGAATATAGCGGACGTTGAAGTTTGCCCAAAGGTTACCGTCCTTTTCACCCAGCAGACCGCAGATGCAGGTGAGATAACCGAAATCCTTATCCTCTTTATCTATTCCGAAGGTAACACCTTTGTACTCGGAGCAAGCATTGGCAAGGAATTTTATACCGTTTGACTGGCATATACCGTTATTTACAAGATAATCACAAAGCAATTTTACAGCGCTTAAGCTGTTTTCGGGCAGAGATGCGTGTGCGCCCTTGCCCGTTGCGGTAATACGAAGATTTTCACCCTCGCGGGAAAGGGTTATTCCATCGGAGGCGGCAGGATTTGCGTCGGTTTTAACGACACAGTAAGCAGAATCCGCAACGGAATTGCTTGCAGTGCCTCCGCCGATCTCAAGTATATCCGCAGGCTTTTCGCCGAGAAGAACGTCAAAGGAGAAAATGCCCTTTTCGCCTATGCAGACGGGGAAGCCGCTATCGGGAGTAAAGGAAAAATCGGGCACCTTGCGTACCGATGCGAAATGTCGAAGGTCGGTACTGCCAACCTCCTCGTCACAGCCGAGGATCATACGTACCGCAAAGGGAAGGGAAATTCCCTTTTCCATAAGAAAGCGTACGGCGTACATGGAAACCAGCATAGGGCCCTTGTCGTCCTCGGTGCCTCTGCCCATATAAAGGTTATCCTTTACCGTAAGGGCGTAAGGCTCAACGCTCCAACCGCCGCCGCAGGGGACAACGTCAAGATGGGATACGATACCCACTTCCCTTTCACCCTCGCCGTAGATAAGAGAGCCGCAGTAATAATCGTGATTTTCGGCTTTAAATCCGTATTTTTCGCCTATTTCCAAAGTTTTTTCGAGAACTCTTGCACAGTTTTCGCCGAAAACGTATTTTCCCTCGCCCTTTTCGGAAACGGAGGGAATGGAAATAATATCCGAAAGATCCTTTTCAAACTCTGCGCGGATATCCGCTCTGTCCATAAATTCTTTTACTTGTGTTGCTATATCCTTCATTGCTTTTTTCCTTTCAGCATTTAGAAAATTTCATCATTATGGCTTTGGGCACTAACTTTCCCAAAACGCGGTAAAGCTTATATAAAAATCTGTTGGTATACACCGCTTTCCCCTTTGAAAGGGCGTTAAGGCTTTTTACAGCCACTTCCTTGGGGTTGCAGTACGGAAGGGTATCAAAGGTTTTTGATGCGCCCTTGCTTATGTGTGCGCGGGAGAGGAAGTCGGTGCTCATAGGACCGGGACAAACGGCAAGCACGTTTACACGCTTTTCCTTTAATTCCTCACGCAGAGAACGGGAAAACGACATAACGTACGCCTTGGTGGCTGAATATACCGTCATACGTGCGTTGGGCACGAAGGAGGCTATGGAGCATACGTTGAGTATACCCGCGCCCGCAGACATATAGGGAATGACGGCGGAGGTAACGGCGGTAAGTGCACCGCAGTTAAGGTCGATCATATCCCGCTGAACGTCAGCATCCAATTCCCACACGTAGCCTAATTTTCCGTAACCCGCATTGTTGATAAGCAGGCGGACGTCAGGCTTTTCGGATTCAAGAAGGGACTTAAGGGAAGCAAAGGCGTTTTTATCGTTAAGGTCCATCGGCAATACCTTTACGGAAAGGCAGGCGGGAAGCATAGCCTTTATTTCCTCCAGAAGGTCGGCACGCCGTGCGATAAGCCAGAACTCCTCTATTTCCGTATATTTTCTTGCCGCCGCAAGGACGTATTCCTTGCCAAGTCCTGCGGATGCACCGGTTATTATAGCAGTACGCAAAGGGGTATCCTCCAATTAAATACATATTCACTATATTTTATCACCCTTTTTAAGTATATGCAATCACTTTTTTAAAAAAAGGAGATGTGTTTTTTGTTAAGCCTTATACGGGACGCGCTGTGGTCACTGCCAACGGTGGGAATACTTACGGGAACGGGAATATATTTTACCTTCAAAAGCAGGTTTTACCCAATAAGAAAGTTTTTTTACATATTAAAAAGCGTTAAGGGGGAGGAAAAAGCAGACGGAATATCTCCCTTAAAAGGGCTTATGACCTCCCTTGGCGGTACCGTTGGGGTGGGAAGTATAACGGGTGTTGCCTTTGCCATTTCCGAGGGCGGAAGGGGCGCACTTTTCTGGATGTGGATAAGCTCCTTTTTCTGTATGATGCTCAAATACGCGGAAAACTACGTTACCGTAAAGGAAAGACCTGCATCGGGAAAGGGAAGCGCGGCAGTACTGCTTAAATCCCTTGGCAAAAGGCGCACGGCAGTATTTTTTGCGGCGGCGGGGATACTTGCCTCCTTCGGCAGCGGAAATATGGCGCAGTCAAGCGCATTTTCGGCGGCGGCAAGAGAAGTAGGCGTTTCTCCCACGGCGGCGGGAATAATTTTTGCGGTCCTGCTTATACCCGCAGTGGCGGGAGGACAAAAAATAATTGCGAAAATAAACGCTTTTTTAGTGCCCGTGGCGGGAGTTATATTTCTTTCCGCAGTGACGGGGATAATCATTTTTCGGTTTACCGCACTGCCGCAAGCCTTTTCGGATATTTTCCGCAGTGCCCTCGGGATACGGCAGGCGGGTGCGGGTATAACGGGAGCGGCAATAGCCACCGCTATGAAAACGGGAGTTTCAAAGGGAGTTTTCTCCCACGAGGCAGGAATGGGCTCATCTCCCATAGCACACGCCGCCACGGCAACCACGCCCGAAAAGGCGGGAAGCTTTGGGATCATAGAGGTATTTGCGGACACCTTTCTGGTAAGCACGTTAACCGCCCTTGCTTTGATAGTATCGGGCAGTGAAAGCGCAGAGGAAATGTTCTTTGTGCACTTCGGCACGTTCGGCGGAATAATTCTTGCTCTTTCCGTGGGGATATTTGCATACGCCGCCGTTATAAGCTGGTGCTTTTACAGTGAAAGCTGTACGGAGTATCTGTTCGGAAGTAAAAGGGTGCCAAGGTATCTGTACCGAATTACAGTGATAATATCCGCATTTTCGGGCTGTATATGGAGTGCGGACGCGGTGTGGCAGACTGCGGATATATTTAACGCACTTATGCTGTTTCCCAACCTTTACGCCGTAATACTTAAAAGAAAGGAAATACTGTTTTGAACGTAAGCGCAAAAAATAAACAGGAGGTAATCAAGGAATACGCCACGTCCCAGACAAAGGGGCTTACCTCCGAGGAAGCGGAAAAACGCCTTGAACGGGACGGAAAAAACACCCTGCACGGCGGGAAAAGGGTATCCTTTTTCAAAAAGCTGTTGCTTTCGCTTTGCGACAGAATGACGGTCATTTTGCTTCTTGCCGCCGCCGTCAGCTTCGTGACCTCCCTTATCGGCGGAGAAAGCACGGCAGATACCTTTATTATACTTGCCATCGTGGTGCTTAACGGATTTATCGGCGTTATTCAGGAAAGCAAGGCGGAAAAGGCGTTGGAGGCGTTAAAGAGGATGACCTCACCCCACGCTACGGTGCTACGTGACGGAAAGGAAGCCGACGTGCCGACGGAAAGAATTGTAAAGGGCGATATTATCATACTTAAAAAGGGCTGTTACGTGGCGGCGGACGGATATTTGCTTGAGGCGGTATCTCTTACCGCAGACGAATCCGCACTGACGGGAGAAAGTCTGCCCGTGGAGAAAAACACTGCACCCTCTGCGGAAAACGCACACCTTTCCGAAATAAAAAATATGGTACGTGCAGGGACGGTGATATGCGGCGGAAGCGGAAAGGCAGTTGTGACCGCCACGGGAATGGACAGCTATATGGGGCACATTGCGGGAATGCTTGACAAGGGAAGCGCCGAAAAAACGCCCTTACAGCAACGGCTTGCAAAAACGGGCGGTATGCTTGGCAACTGCGCGCTGATAATATGCGGAGTAATATTTATAGTATCGCTTATCCGCGGACTTCCCCCAAAGGAAATGTTTTTGACATCCGTTTCCCTTGCGGTGGCGGCTATTCCGGAGGGGTTGCCCGCTATTGTAACCATAATCCTTTCTATGGGCGTAAAGCAGATGGCAGACAAAAAAGCGGTGGTGAAAAAGCTTCCCGCCGTGGAAACTCTCGGCACTGCGGCAGTGATATGCTCGGACAAAACGGGAACCATAACCCAAAACAAAATGACGGTTACGGATTTTTACGGCGACAGAGAAAAAGCCGCTTTGTGCGCCTTTCTTTGCAACAACCGAGAATCACCCACGGAAAACGCGGTATTTGATTGGGCAAAGGATTATTGTATTGACAGCGAAAAATATACCCGAATAAAGGAGATTCCCTTTGATTCGGACAAAAAATATATGATAACCGTACACAAAAGTGAAAAAGGGTATATTACCGTTAAAAAGGGCGCGCCCGAAAAGGTTATATTAAACGAAACAAAAGAAACCGATATGCTTGCAAAGGCAAGGGAATATGCGGAAAACGCAAAAAGAGTTATTGCCTTTGGATATTGCCGCACTGAAAAGCCTCCTGCCGACCCCGAAGGGTGCGTATTTATCCCTTGCGGTATATGCGGAATGTCCGACCCGCCCAGACCGGAGGTAAAAAACGCGGTAAAAATATGCCGTAAGGCGGGAATAAAGCCTGTGATGATAACGGGCGACCACGCCTCCACTGCGGAGGCGGTGGCAAGAGAAGTAGGCATTTTACGGGACGGCGACAAGGTTTACACGGAAGCGGAGCTGAAAGACCTTGATACCCCCGCACTTGCAAAGGCAGTGAGGAATTGCTCCGTGTTTGCGCGCACCACGCCCGAATTCAAGGTGCGGATAGTGGAAGCCTACAAATACGGAAAGCAGGTGGTTGCCATGACCGGTGACGGTGTGAACGATGCACCTGCTTTGAAAAAAGCGGATATAGGCTGTGCTATGGGCAAAAACGGCACCGACGTTGCCAAAGAAGCGGCAGATATCATCTTGACAGATGACAATTTTTCGACTATTATAGAAGCAGTACGATATGGTCGCGGAATTTACGACAATATCCGCAGAGCGGTGCGGTTTTTGCTGTCCTGCAATATCGGCGAGATCCTTACCGTTTTCGCCGCCATAATAATGTCCCTCCCCTCTCCCCTTTCGGCGATACAGCTTTTATGGGTAAACCTTGTTACGGATTCGCTGCCCGCCATCGCTCTGGGAATGGAAAAAACTCACGACAGCGTTATGGACAGAAAGCCTGCCGACAAAAACGCAAGCCTTTTTGCAGACGGGCTGGGGCTTAGAATTGCTGCGGAGGGAACCCTTATCGGAATATTGTCGCTGTGTGCCTTCATACTTGGACTTAAAAGCGGTGACGGAAAAGCGGCAAGCACCATGTGCTTTGGGGTGCTGTCCTTCTCACAGTTATTCCACGCCTTTAATATGCGGTCGGAAAAGCCCTTTTACGCAAGAGGAATACCTAAAAACGTGCCCCTGCTTTTGGGAGTTATACTGTGTATGGCTTTGCAGACGGCGATAATGATACTGCCTCAAGCCGCATCCCTTTTCGGCGCGGTGCCATTGGACGCACGCCAATGGATGACGGTGGCGTGTCTTTCCTTTGCGCCCATACCCCTATGCGAAATATTTAAAATGATAAAACGAAAAAAATAAATAAACATAAAGGAAGTATTAAAAAATGAAAACTGTTTATCTTACCGAGCGCGATAACTTTCTTTACCACGGCAGACATATTTTAGCTGCCGACGCACTTCTCCTCGATTGGTCCAACAGCGGATTTTCCTTCAAATTCAAGGGCACGGGATTTCATCTCATCTTCGGCGAGCATAAGGCTGACCAGCCCGTATACGTAAGAGTTGACGTTGACCGCGAAAAAAAGCTTTTCGGCTGGAGCGGTGAAACTGCAAGATACTGTATAAGCGACGGCAAGGAGCAGATAATCGTTGAGGACCTTAAGGACGAGGAGCATACCGTAAAGGTGCTTCGTATTACCGAAGGCGAGGATAAGCTTTACGTTAAGGGAATTGAGGTTTACGGCGAAATACTTCCTCCCCCTCTTGAAAGCGTACGCCGCATAGAGGTGCTTGGCGATTCCATCACCTGCGGATACGGCGTAAGAGGCGATCAGGACACCACCGTGTTCCGCACCTGCGACGAGGATTCCACTGCCGCTTGGGCATATCTGGTTGCACAGGAATTGGACGCGGACCTTCATTCACAGTGCGCTTCGGGCAAGGGTATCGTAAGAAATTGCGAGGGCGCTTTGGATCTTACCTTTGATCAGATGTTTAATATGACCTCCCGCAACGGAGAAAGATGGGATCACACAACGTGGACTCCCCAGGTTGTTATTATCAACGGCGGCACCAACGACGGCTGGGGCGGCGTAAGCGCAGAGGAATTTGAGCGCGGCGCAACAGCGCTTATAAACGATATCCGTTCCAAGTATACCCACGCACACATAATCTGGTGTTACGGTCTTATGGGCGACCCGTATTCGGGACTGCTTAAAAAGCTGTTCAAGCGTATGGGCGAAAGCGACGATAAGCTTATGTTTATACCCATTTCCGTTGCCAACCCCAAAAAGGATTATGCGGCGGCAGGCCACCCCGGTATGAAAATTAACGAAAAGCTGGCAGATACGGTTGTATCCAAAATTAAGTCCCTCAAAATCTGGGAAAAATAATAATACATACAAAACAGCGGCAAGGAAAATTCCTTGCCGCTTACGTTTATTTTATATAGGGCTTTATAAGCTCCTCCAACGTGGTAAGAGTCAATCCTTGCTTTAAGCTGTCGGGCAAGACCGTGCCGCCCTTATACGCCAGATATATACCGTATTCATCTGCCGAATAATTGCCCTTTATATCGCAGTAATTATTCTCTTTAGCCATCCTTTTAAGTTCAATTGAATATTCACCTAAAACAACGGTATCCGCCACTACGGAGGTTACGTTATCATCTGCCGAAGCACTGCCGCTTAACGTATGTGCGCCTACTCTGAGTCTGTCGGTTTCTCCGTTATAAACCAATTCGATATAATATCTGCCGTCAAAGTATATATCGCAAGAGATAATTGCTAATTCATACTCGTCAGTTTCAAGTACAGGTATAGACATTTCTGAAAAAGCTTTAAACATATCCGCAACATCTTCCCTTGCAGGCGGGATAAGGTTGTCTTTTTCGAAATATTCGTTATATTCTTCATCATTCGAAACAAGCAAAAGCTGAGCTAATTCTTCAAAAGATTTAAAGGTCACCGTGGTATACTGTAATTCAGTATCGAAAATATCTTCCGAACCATTTGAAGCTTCAGCTTTAGGGAAAGAAACCATATCTCCCACGCCGCTTTTCTCCGCAGGCTCACTACCATCTAAACTCTCTGGGGAGCAACCAACGAAGACTACGGTTAATAATAATAATAATAAATACTTTCTCATTCATATTCTCCTTCTAACTATTATTGTAAAGTAGTCAAATATTCATCTGCATTGCGTTCACAGTCAGAACAAAATAAATCCGAGTTATCGGTACTCTCGATATCCCATCGCCAGCCCGACATTATGCACTGTCTACGAGACTCATATCCATACACACATATATCGCAATAAGGATTAGAACAAGGTCGATTCTCTGCATCCGTCGTACAATAATGATCATGCATTTCAAAAAGATGACCAACTTCATGAACTAACGAACAGATAGATTGTTTTCTTATTTCCGATTCAGTTTTATTGGTATAATTTGAAGTTGCATCAACACACCAATTTGGTGTAATGATAGTAAAGTGTGAATCAAACCAAGTTCCAGACGGAGGATTATCAGGCAAAATGTGTCCTGTCCACAAAACACGCATGTTCGTATCGCTACCATTTCCAGCAGTTGATTTCATTGCATTACGTGTAAGATGCATTGTGCTATGCTCACAGACAAAAGAACTTAGATTAGACATTGTTAAAGAACCATACTTGTCTATTTTACATGTGTCGGCTGCAGATGTGTGCATTTTTCGGCTGAAACGTAGATTCGTTCCAAATATACTGTTCCATTTATTCGCCAAAATGTCGTGATAGGTTTCAACAATACCCTCATTGCCAAAACGTAATCGATAACCATAATCCACATAATGACTGAGTGTACAGGAGGGCGCAGTACCAACTACAACGGCAAAAACAAAATCTGTGCCTGTCACTTTATGTGTGGCAGTCATGGTAGTTATTCCTTCTGCATTTGCCGTAAAAACGCCTCCGCTGACATTCACATAACTAGTCACGGACCGTACATAAGTAAAATCATCTAAACTTGCCCAATATGCTGTAGAAGGAGATTTTGTTAATGTAGGACTGCCACTTCCGTTTACGGTAAGAACTAGTGTGTTAAATTTAGAAGCAGATGTTAACTCTTTACTACTAGTCATGGCAGTAACATTGGCAATTCGCCATACTCGTGAGTAATATGAGGTCGTTCCTGCAGATGGTGTTGTTGATGAAGCGTATAGCGAATTACCGTAGGTATATAAATATTTCGAGTTGTATGTGTTTTTTACTAAACAGCCACCGCCACTCGCCGTATCCAATATCCAAATACATCTTGCTGGAATTGATGACCCCGATGAAACTGTTACAAGTTCCACAGTATTCAGCGAAGTGCTTGTAGGAACACCCAAATACTGTGTTGAATTAGATATCGAACTTATAGTATATCCGCCACTTACTGCAGTTAGCTTCCACTTAATAGAATTCCCGTACGTTGAAACATATCCGTTGGTAAGCGACAAAGCAGACGAATAATATCGCAGATATTTCCCACTGTATCTATTATTTAGATAGTAAGTCCCATTACTTAGATTAAGAGCTTGTGTGGATACTGTTCCGCCGGAAGAAATCGCTCTCGAATTACTCGTTGCTGAAACGTTATCCGACGGTGCGGCTATACCTGCGGCTATTTTCTCGTCCGTAGGCTGTTCAGCCAACACGACGGCAGGAAAGCTTGATAACAGCAGACACAGCACCATAACTGTTATTAAAAATTCTTTCATTTTGGTTCCTCCTTTTTAAGTTTTAAAAGTACAATTAAAACAAAAAAGCGCATAAACCGACAGCAGCAAAGCGGTTTATGCGCAGGAAGAAACAATTTTTAACGAATACCTCTTTTCGAGAGGAAAGAAGTATGCGTGCAGGCATAAACCGACTTTGAAAAATATGTTTTTAACCATATAAACACCACTCCTTTTCCTTTTTATGGTAATAGTATATAACATTGTGCCGGATTTGTCAACACAAGACGAATATAATTCTATTATTTATATATAATCACGTTTAAGGGGTTGACTTAACCGATAAAATGTAATATAATAAATTATTATTCAGTATAACTGAAAATTTATAAACCGAAAAAGGGTGAAAATGCTATGAAAAGAATTTACAACTTCTCCGCAGGACCTTCTATGCTTCCCATTGAGGTTCTTGAACAAGCCGCTGACCAAATGCTGGATTACAACGGCAGTGGGTGTTCCGTAATGGAGATGAGTCACCGATCACCGGTTTACGATAATATAATTAAACAAGCAGAGGCAGACCTCCGCGCACTTATGGAGATACCCGATAATTACCGCGTGCTCTTCCTGCAGGGCGGTGCTACCACACAGTTTTCCGCAGTGCCCCTTAATCTTATGAACAAGAATAAAAAGGCAGATTATATCGTATCCGGTCAGTTTTCCAAAAAAGCGGCTGACGAAGCGGCTAAATACGGCGAGGTAAACGTTATTGCTTCCTCCAAGGACAGAAACTTTGCATACGTTCCTCACGTTGATACCTTCTCGACCGACGCGGATTACGTTCACATCTGTATGAACAATACCATTTACGGCACTACCTACGATTATATTCCCGAAACGGGCGATATCCCCTTGGTAGCAGACGTATCCTCCTGCATACTCTCCCGTCCCATAGACGTAACCAAGTTCGGTCTCCTTTATGCGGGCGCACAAAAGAATATGGGCCCCTCCGGTCTTACCGTGGTTATTGTAAGAGACGACCTTATCGGCAACGCAAGAGAAGGCACTCCCGTTATGCTTGATTACAAGATTCAGGCAGACAACGGCTCTATGTACAACACACCTCCCTGCTATTCCATTTACGTTGCAGGTCTGGTATTCAAGTGGCTTCTTGATATGGGCGGTCTTAAGGAGATAGAAAGACGCAACGTAGCCAAGGCAAAGGTGCTTTACGATTACCTTGATGCATCCGAAATGTTCAAGCCCACCGCAGACAAGGAGTTCCGTTCCATTATGAACGTATGCTTCGTTACCGGCGATGCAGAATTGGACAAGGAGTTCGTTTCCGCCGCAAAGAAGGCGGGCTTTGAAAATCTTAAGGGACACCGTTCCGTAGGCGGTATGCGCGCATCCATTTACAACGCAATGCCCGCTGAGGGCGTAAAGGCGCTTACCGAATTTATGGCAGAATTCGAGAGGAGCAAAAAATGAATATTAAGCTTATAAACAAAATAGACAAAGCAGGTCTCAACGTATTTGACGACAGATTTGCTTACGGTGAGGAAATTGAAGCGCCCGATGCGTACATGGTACGCAGTGCTTCCCTTTTGGAAGCAGAGTTTCCCGCTTCCCTCAAGGCTATTGCACGCGCAGGCGCAGGCGTAAACAATATTCCTCTTGACCGCTGTGCGCAGGAGGGTATAGTAGTATTCAACACCCCCGGCGCAAACGCAAACGGCGTAAAGGAATTGGCTATTGCAGCCCTTCTCCTTTCCTCCAGAAAGATAACTGACGGCATTGCGTGGGCATCCACCCTTACGGGTGACGACGTTCCCAAGCAGGTCGAAAAGGGAAAGAGCGCGTTTGCAGGTCCCGAAATAAAGGGAAAAACTCTTGGCGTTATCGGCTTGGGCGCTATCGGCGGTCCCGTTGCCAACGCCGCAGAATCTCTCGGTATGAAGGTTATGGGCTGTGACCCCTTTATGACGGTTTCCGCCGCTTGGTCGCTGTCCCGCAAGGTCGTTAAGGCCGATACCTACGACGATCTGTATCCCCAGTGTGATTACATTACCGTTCACGTACCCTCCGTTAAGGATACTATCGGTATGATAAACGCCGAAACCATTGCAAAAATGAAGGACGGCGTCCGTATTATCAACCTTTCCCGCGGAAATATCGTGGTTACCGACGATATTCTTGCGGCTATCGAAAGCGGCAAGGTTGCCTGCTACGTTACCGATTTCCCCGATGAAAAGCTGATCGGCAAAAAGAACGTTATATGCATCCCCCACCTCGGCGCATCCACTCCCGAAAGTGAAGAAAACTGCGCTGAAATGGCGGCAAACCAGCTTGTTGATTACCTCCTTAACGGTAATATCAAAAACAGCGTAAACTATCCCGCAATTTCCATGCCCAGAGGCGCACAGCACAGAATCGTGGTGCTTCACGAAAACGTGCCCAATATGATCGCGCAGGCATCCTCCGTATTCTCTGCGGTCCATATCAACATCGAGCACATGATGTCCTCCTCCAAGGGCACCAACGGTGTGGCTATGTTTGAGACCAACGATAACGTTGACGATGAAATTTGCGAAAAGATATCTGCCATTGCAGGTATAAGAAAAGTAATTCTTCTCTGAAAAAACAATAAAAAGGGGTAAAATATGAAGTTTATCGTCTTTGACGGAAACAGCATACTCAACCGCGCTTATTACGGTATACGCCCGCTGACCACAAAAAGCGGTATTCCCACCAACGCGGTACTCGGATTTATAAATATTATAGAGAAAAATATGGCGGCGGTCCAACCGGATTACGCCGCCATAGCTTTCGATTTGCCCAAAAAGACCTTCCGTCACAAGGCGGTGGACAGCTATAAAGCCACCAGGAAGGGTATGCCCGAGGATCTTGCACAGCAGATGCCTTACGCATACCGCGCCGCTGCGGGCTTGGGACTTAAAATAACCACCTGCGAGGGCTTTGAGGCTGACGATGTGCTGGGCACCCTTTCCGCAGCCGCAAAAAAAGAGGGCGTGGAATGCGTTATAGTTACGGGAGACCGTGACAGCCTTCAGCTTGTAGGCGGTGGCACGGTGGTGTATCTTGCATCCACCAACGAAACACAGATAATGGATACGGAGGCGGTTACCGAAAAATACGGTATTCCTCCCGAAAAGCTTATTGACCTTAAGGCGCTTATGGGCGACAGCTCCGATAATATAAAGGGCGTACCGGGAATAGGCGAAAAGGGCGCGGTAAAGCTGCTTAAGGAATACGGCACTCTTGACGGTATTTACGAGCACGCGGCGGAAATTTCCGGCTCCACGGGCAAAAAGATCATCGACGGTAAGGACAGCGCATACGAAAGCAAATTTCTTGCCACCATCCGTCTTGATGCGCCCATTGACACTGACCTTGAAGGCTACGTCTACTCCGGCAAGGATCCGGACGGTCTTATAGAGCTGTTTACCGAGCTTGAGTTTACTTCACTTATAGAGCGTATGGCGCTTACTCCCACCGCGAAAGAGCTTCCCGAGGTGACCTTTACCGAAGGAAATGCAGATACGCTTGACAAGGAAAAGAAAATTTACGTTGAGCTTCGCGAAGGCAAGCTGTACGCCACCGACGGGGAAAAGTATATTATACTGAACCCCGAGGAAATAAAGGATCTTAAAAACGTATACGCGTGGTCGGTAAAGGATACCATGCACGCACTTGATAAAATCGGCGTGGAGTATTCGGATTTCGCAGGCGACGTTTCACTTATGTGCTACGTTTCCTCCCCTGCGGACAGCGGTATAACCCTGCAAAAGGCGGCGACGGCATATCTGGGCGCGGATACGGTGCCCGATACCCTTGCCTGCCTCCCAAAAATTGCGGAGGAAGCGTACAAGGTGCTGGAAGCGCAGGAGCAGGTCGCGCTTTACGAGGAGACCGAACTGCCCCTTGCAAAGGTGCTTTACAATATGGAAAAGCGCGGCTTTTCCGTTGACGAAAAGGGCATAACCGATTTCGGCATTCTTTTATCCAAAAGCATAAAGGAGCTTGAAAGCTCAATATATTTCTGCGCGGGCGAGGAATTCAATATCAATTCCCCCAAGCAGCTTGGGCACATTCTTTTCGAGGTGCTTGGACTTCCCGCACCCAAGAACAAAAAGAACAAAAACGGATATTCCACCGATGCGGAGGTACTTGAAAAATTAAGAGACCGCCACGAAATAGTGGACTATATCCTTCATTACCGCACCCTTGCAAAGCTGAAGGGCACCTATACCGACGGTATGCTTGCGGTTATAGATCCATCGGACGGACGCATACACACCACCTTCCGACAGACACTTACGCAGACGGGACGTCTTTCTTCCGTTGAGCCCAATTTGCAGAATATCCCCGTACGCACCGAATTGGGCAGAGAAATGCGCAGATTTTTTATAGCACCCGAGGGAATGACACTTATCGACGCGGACTATTCCCAGATCGAATTGCGTGTGCTTGCGGCGGTTTCCGGTGACGAAAAGCTGATACAAGCCTTTATCAGCGGAGAGGATATCCACACCCTTACCGCATCCGAGGTGTTCGGCATCCCCGTAAATATGGTAACCCCCGCAATGCGTAAGCACGCAAAGGCGGTAAATTTCGGAATAGTGTACGGAATATCGGCGTTTTCTCTTGCCGACGATATCGGAGTTACCCGCAAGGAGGCAAGCGAATATATCAACACCTACTTTGCAAGATATCCGAAGATAAAGGAATATCTTGATTCCTGCAAGGAAAATGCAAAGGAAGCGGGCTACGTTACCACTCTGTTCGGCAGACGGAGAAATATCCCCGAATTGCGTTCTCCCAAGGCGAATTTGCGCGCTTTCGGCGAACGTGTGGCGATGAACACACCCATTCAGGGCACGGCGGCGGATATAATTAAAATCGCAATGGTCAAAACGGAAAAGGCGTTGAGCCAATCGGGCTTGGATGCGCGGCTCATACTTCAGGTGCACGACGAGCTTATCGTGGAAGCCAAGGAAAGCGATGCCCAAAAGGCAATGGAAATACTCGTTTCCTGTATGGAAAAGGCGTGCGACCTTAAGGTGCCTATGTCCGTTGACGCACATATAGGCAAAAATTGGTTTGAGGCGAAGGGAGAATAAAAAATGGCAGGTACACTTTACGTTGTCCCCACCCCTATCGGAAATATGAGCGATATAACCGCACGCGCAAAGGAGACACTTGAAAAGGTCCACTTTATCGCGGCGGAGGACACCCGTGTAAGCGGGCGTCTGTTACAGCTTCTGGATATTCATTCCACCCTTGTAAGCTATCACGAGCATAACAAGGAAAAAAGCGGAAAGGCAATAGTAAACCGTATTCTTGACGGCGAGGACTGCGCCTTGGTTACCGACGCGGGCACACCCGCTGTGTCCGACCCCGGAGAGGATCTTGTGCGGAAATGCCGCAAGGCAGGCATAAACGTGGTTGCACTGCCCGGTCCCTGCGCCGCAATAACGGCACTTTCTGCCAGCGGAATGCCCTCCAGACGGTTTTCCTTTGAGGGATTTTTGCCTCAATCCAACAAGGAGCGAGAGGAATACCTCCGCTCGGTGTGCAAGGACACACGCACCATGATATTCCACGTGTCCCCTCACGATACGGAAAAGGACCTTACCGATCTTATTGCCTATTTTGGCGACAGAGAAGCGGTATTGGCAAAGGAGATAACCAAAATAAACGAAAAATATTTTTCCCTTTCCCTTTCCGAAATAAAGGAAGGCTTTAAAAGCGGAGAAATAAACCCCAAGGGTGAATTCGTGCTGATAGTCCACGGCTACGAGGCTGACGAAACGGATATGTTCTGGGCGGATATGACGGTGACACAGCATTTTGAATATTACGTAAAAATGGGACTTTCAAAAATGGACGCTACAAAGGCAGTCGCAAAGGACCGCGGCGTTCCCAAAAACGAAATCTACAAAGAGTTAAACTAAATCACCCCGCGAAGCCATACGGCTTCGTGGGGACCCCGACAATAACGGGCGCATCGTGATGCACCCCTACACAGCTATATCGGCTGTTGTTCGTAGGGGCGATTCACGAATCGCCCGAAAAACCACCATAATAACAAAGATTTCGAAAGGAATTATTTTATGTCAAAGAAAAACAGCTACGCCGCACAGCAGCAAAAGGCACAGCAGCGTAAAAAAACGGTTTTATACTGTCTTCTTGCGGTACTGTGCGTAGGTCTGCTTACAGGCGTTATAATTGCGGTGTCCTCCTGCTCGGGAAGCACCGAAATTGATATGAACGCAACCTATTACGCGGATATCACCATAAAGGATTACGGCACCATTACCGTAAAATTGGACCAGAAGGCGGCACCCGTAACGGTTGCAAACTTCGTTTCCCTTGCTCAAAGCGGATTTTATGACGGGCTTACCTTCCACCGCATTATCGAAGGCTTTATGATGCAGGGCGGTGACCCCAAAGGCGACGGAACGGGCGGCTCAAGCCAAAAGATAAAAGGCGAATTTGCCCTTAACGGTCACAACAATCCCATATCCCACAAGCGCGGTGTTATATCCATGGCGCGTGCGCAGGATTACAACAGCGCAAGCAGTCAGTTCTTTATAGTTCATCAGAACAGCGAAGGCAGTCTTGACGGAAAGTACGCCGCATTCGGACACGTTGTAAGCGGTATGGAAATAGTGGACAAGATATGCGAAACCGTGCCTCAAGGCTATAACGGCGCGGTTGCCGCCGCAGACAGACCCGTTATCGAAAGCATAGTCATAAGAACCGAATAAATATAAAAGCCGCGAGAGAATCGCGGCTTTTTGTTGTTTTGTGGGGTCCCCAAAAATGCGGAGCATTTTAGGGGTGATTTCTCGGGGTCCCCAAGAAGCCGCTGGGCTTCTTGGGGTGCTTTTTGTTATTCCAAGAGGGTTTTTAATTTTTCCATTATCCTTTTTTCCATACGGGAAACCTTTACCTGCGTACAGCCGAGGAGCACTCCCGTTTGCTGTTGGGAAAGCCCGCGGTAAAAGCGGCATTCCACAAGGGTGCGCTCCTCTTTCGGCAAGGACGCCACCGCTTGGCGGAGGGCGATGACTTCTGTAAGGGGTGTCATTTTGTCCTCGCCGATAAATTCCTCCACCGTTTTTTCACCCACGGGGGAGGAAAAGGAAAGGACGGGGAGAGCGCAATCCAACGCCTCCAGCGTTTCCTCCTCGGTAAGACCGCATCTTGATGCCAGCTCCTTTACCGTAGGCTCCTCTCCCCTTTCGGCAACTATATTCTCGCGGGTCCTGAGGACCGTTCTGCCTCGCTTTTTTAATTCGCGGGAGACCTTTACGGTGCCGTCGTCCCGAAGGAAACGCTTTATTTCCCCCGTTATTAAAGGAACGGCATAAGTGGAGAGAACGGTTCCCTGCGCAAAGGAAAAGCCGCGTATGGCTTTTATAAGCCCTATAACGCCTATTTGTATAAGGTCGTCTGTTTCGCCGCGGTCGCGGAAGCGGAAGGCGATGGATTTTACCAAGCCCATATTCTCCCGCACGAGGATATCCATAGCTTCCTTATCTCCGTTCTGAGCCGCCGCGATAAGGGACGGGGTATCCGGACTACGGACGAACAATTTTCTTCACCAGCCGTACCGTAGTCCCCTTGCCCACGCGGGAGGACACCGACATTTTATCGCAAAAGCTTTCCATAATGGTAAAGCCCATTCCGCTTCGCTCACCTGCGGGGTCAGTGGTAAAAAGGGGCGTGACCGCCTGCTTTATATCCGAAATACCGCAGCCCTTGTCGCGCACGGAGATGACCACCCTTCCGTCGGCATAATAGGCACCGCTTATGTATATGGGACAATATCCCTCCTTATCCCGGTAGGCGTGGACGATGCAGTTGGTCACCGCCTCGCTGACTGCGGTCTTTATATCCGCAAGGTCTGCCACGGTAGGGTCGAGCTGGGATACGAACGCCGCCGCCACCATACGGGCGTAGCCTTCGTTTATGCTTTTTGCGGGAAATTCCGCCTTAAAACGGTTTACGGGAGTCTGCTTCATTTTAATTCCTCCTTTTTAATGGGCATAAGTGTGTCTATTCCCGCGAGGCGCAGTACCTTTTCCACCCGCTCCGATGGGTTTAAGACTACCGCGCTTCCTCCGCTTGCACGCATTTTCTTAAGTCTGCCCATTACCAGACCCAAGCCCGACGAATCGCAAAAGGAAATATCCGAAAGATCGAGGTTTAGTCCCACCGCCTTTACGCGGTCGATCTCGGTATCTATTTCCGTGCGGGCGATGACTGCGGAATGATGGTCGATCTCACCGTGAAGGGATGCGGTAAGTACGTTGCCCTTTAATTTGTAATCGATATACATATTTTCTACCTCCTGTACGTATAGATAATACTATATCGTATACGCATATTTTGTCCGATCCTGCAAGAAAAAATACACCTACTTGAAAAAAATACCACCCGAAAAAATTTTTTCGGGTGGTGTGTTGTTAAAACTCGTTATTCAGTATTCTTTCAACAGTGTTATCCGCTTGGGTGATATACAGTCTGTACCACGTCATAAAGGCTATGACCGCCCAGATCTGACGGTAATAATCCCCCTTGCCTGCGGCGTGCTTTTCAAGTAGATCTATAATATACTTCTCGTCGATAAGCTGAGGGGCGGGGTTGGACACGAGAATATCCTTCGCCCAATCAAACAATTCGTCCTTCAGCCACACTCGCACGGGCACGGGATATCCCTTTTTGGGGCGTACCACCGTTTCGCTGTTGAGCAGATCGGAGAAGGTATCGCGCAGGATATATTTGGTGGTGCCGTGGGAGATCTTGTCCCCGTCGAGAAGGCATCTTGCCGCCTTGAACACCTCTTTATCGAGGAAGGGAACGCGCGCTTCAAGGGAATGAGCCATAGAGAGGCGGTCGCCCTTGACGAGGATATCCGAGGGGAGCCAGCAGTTGAGGTCGCAATGCTGCATCTTCTGAAGCGGAGTGTAGCCTGCGGCGGTCTCGAATATGGGTGCGGTGCGCTGTGTGAAGTGGACGTCCTTATCAAAGGTACGCAAAAAGCGGGATTTTTGCTGTTCTGTGAAGATAAATGAGCCGCCGACGAACCGCTTTTCGATAGGAACGCATCCGCGGGTGATATATCCCTTGCCCTTCATTCCGTCGGGCATAAGGTTTGCTATAAACAAAAGGAAGCTCTTTATAAACTGCGGCAGAGAGTTCATTCTTGCGCTGGGCGCGGCGGTGGCGTACTGACGGTATCCGCCGAACAATTCGTCACTGCCCTCTCCCGAAAGAATGGTCTTTACGTGCTTGGACGCCTCCTGTGAAATAAGATATATTGCCACCACGGAGGGGTCTGCCACGGGAGAATCCAGATGATATATAGTCTTTTCAAAGGCTTTTTTAAAGTCCTCAACCGTTGCGCGGAGGGTAATATGGTCAATATCCAGATGGGCGGATATTTCGCAGGCGTCCTCTATTTCGGAAAAGCCTTTAACGTCAAAGCCCACGGTAAAGGCCTTTATACCGGGCTGAAGCTTGGAGGCGAGAGCGGTGATTATAGCCGAATCCACGCCCGAGGAAAGGAAGCTTCCCACGGGAACGTCTGCAAGCATGTGGTAACGGACGGATTCCTCAACAGCCTCGCGAAGCGCCTTCTTGCGAGAATCGTAGGTGCCCGTTCTGTCGGGAGAGAATACGGGCTTCCAATAGGAAAATACCTCTCGGCTTTCCCCCTTAACAAGCATATAGGAGCCCTTGGGCACGCTTTTTATATCGCCGCCCACCGTATCGGGCTCGGGCACGAACTGGAAGGAGAAATAGTGCTGCAAAAGTGTGTTGTCAACGGAAAATCCGCTGTACTGACTGTCGGCAAAAAACGCCTTCATCTCGCTGGCGAAAACGGTACGGTCCTTTTCCACGCGGAAGTACAGAGGCTTTATGCCAAAAGGATCTCTGCCTGCCATAAGAGTGCCCGTTTCCTTATCGTAAATAAGAAAAGCAAACATACCGCGGAGTCGGGAGATAAAGCTTTCGCCGTAAAGGGAGTACAGACGTACCATAACCTCTATTTCGGAATTAGACTGAAATTTTTCCCCCTTGGCGAGAAGCTCGTTACGAAGCTCAAGATAGTTATACACCTCGCCGTTGTAGACGCAGGAATAGCGTCCGTCGGGAGAAACGTAGGGCTGTGTACCGCCCTCAAGGTCGATTATGGAAAGACGGCGGAAGCCGAGACACACCTTGTCACCCGTATAGCCGTTATCAAGGTCGGGACCGCGGTGGCGTATGACGTGGGACATTGCACGCACGTCGGTAACGTCTCTTTCGGTAACGCCGTTGTTATTTAAAATTCCTATGAATCCGCACATATTTTTGTGTCATCCTCCGGATTTTCTACGCTTCCGCGGACAAAAACCACGTTGGCGTTTATTAAGGCTCCCACCGCTATGAGAGCAAGGATCTGCGGTAATACCAGATATCCCCGAATGAGAGGAAGAGTGTATCCCACGAAATATATAAAGCTTGAAATATATACAGCCAATTTTACCGAATACATCAGCTTTACCGTTTTTTCGCCACAAAGAGAAAGAACGTAGCCGTTAAATATTCTTTCGCACATACGGGCAACGAGGATAAAGGATATAGCCTCTGCCGCGCCGATTAGTGCGCATATAACCACGTCAAGAGCCTTGAGCTGGCTGAAAAATTCAACGGTAAGGTCCACGTTTATTGCGCGGTATACGTATGCGAAGATCTGTACGGCAAAAGCGTATATGCATACGGGAAGGGAAAACTGCTTGTGAAGCTGTTTTTTAAGGGGGATTCCCATAGCCCACACTGCCGTAAGAATAAGGGCTGTGCCGACAAAGTTGGGGAGCACGCTGTGACCGCCGAAATCGAGAGTGAAAAAGAAGATGAGTCCTGCAAAGGCGATACGGGCGGCATTTTTAAGCCACGCGCTTGTTTTTACGGTGATGTTTCTTGCGTATCCGTCGCCGTAGGAAAGAGCAAGGTCGGCAACGAAAAGCTCGTCCTTGCGGAGCCTTTTGAACATTCCGCAGGCGCTTATCGCCCACCAGATCCCCACGATGAGAACTATAAATCCGTTAAGCAGATGGAAATAATTCTTAAGCCCCGCTATGCGGTAATAAAGCTCTGCGTTGGTAATATCCGAATGGGCGGCAAGCTCGAAGATAGACGCACATTCTGGCACGATATTAAGCAGTACGCGAAGGATAATAAAGACGAACGCAAGTATCTTGGTTCCCTCAAAAGCTCTTAAGGATTCACCTTTTCCCCTGCGGGACACGGAATATGAAAGTCCCTCGTAAAGGTCGTTCATTATAAGTATGAGAAGCAGTGCCTCGATAACGCCGAAGAAGGCGGTTGCCGCAAGCATATCCGATGAAACGGCACTGCGGGAGAGATATGGAGTAAGTACAAGCTTTACCGCCTCTATGCCGGCGAGGAAAAGCAGGCGTCCGCGGGCTGATTCTATGCGGTTATCCGTATAAGAAAGCTCGGTAAGTCCCAGCCACAGACACAGGCAGCCCAACGCGTCGGGCAGAATATCCGTAACGCCGAACACCGGATTGGCTAAAAATATAATTCCCACAGCCAACAGCGGTGAAAAGAAAAAGGGCAAAGACTTGTTTTTCGCCATATTCTACTCTCCTTTTCGTTTTTTTACAGTTTTCTCCTGCTCCTTCATACGCGCCCGTTCTTCTGCCGCCATTTGTGAAGGAGTGGTTATTTTTGCCCCGCAGGAAAGCAGGAACAGTATTCCGCAGGCAATAAGTATATACTTGAACAGCGCAAGTATGCCTACCATTACCGTATTGCGGATAAAGGGAAGGATAAGCACCGCCACCGTCCAGAGATAATACATAACCGACATAAGTCCGTTTCGCAACGCAGAGGACGCCAGCTTGTGATCGTCCCCCTCCATGGCGATGGCGCGTATACGCATACAGAAATACCAGAACATTGCGGCGGAAAATATATAATGGGTAACGTTAAGACAGCCCGTTATAAGGTTTCCCTCGGGCAATACCTTAAAAAGCGTCAGTGCGGACACTGCCGAATAGGGTATATTGAGTAAAGCCAGTATTCCGCACACGGTAAAATCATCGTGTATGCGGGAAAGCTTGCGGCATCCGGCAAAGATAAGGACATATCCCACAATGCCGAAGCCTGCCTCAACACCTATGAGCAAGGCAAGTCCTACCAGTATCAAGCCGAATCCCATTACCGGTCACCGTCAGATGCGCCGGTAAGGGAGCCGCAGCATTTTTTATACTTTTTGCCGCTTCCGCAGGGGCAGGGATCGTTGGGCTTCGCCTTTTCGGGTGCCTTTTTAACGGTGCGGTTTACCACGGATTTTTCACCCTTAAGTCCCGCGGTGCCGTCAACGAGCACCTGTTTACGCTCAACCACTCTTCTGGGCTGAACGGTGAGCACGCCGCGAACGGTCTCCTCGCGGATGGTGGCAACCATTTCCTCAAACATATCGCTTCCCTGCAGCTTGTACTGTGTAACGGGGTCGCGCTGAGCGTATGCGTTAAGTCCTACGCTGGAAATAAGATCGTCCATTGCGTCGATATGGACTACCCAGTTTTTATCGACGCGCATAAGCAGTTCGCGTCTCTCTATCTCGCGGAATACCTCGGGAGTAAAGATCTGCTCCTGCATAGCGTAGCGTTTTTCTGCGCGGTCGGTAAGAAGGTCGATAATATCGTCCTTTTTAAGCTCTTTAAGCTCCTCCTCGGTATAACGGAAATCGTTATCGCCGCAAAGGACGCCCATAAAGTGGCTGCGGAGTCCCTCGAAGTTCCAATCCTTCGCATCACCCTCGTGGGTGTAGGAAGCAACGCCGCCGTCAATATATTCCTCAACCATCTTCCAGATGGTATTTTTAAGATCGCGGTTATCAAGAACGTCGTTACGCTGTTTATATATAAGCTCGCGCTGACGGTTCATAACGTCATCGTACTGAAGTACGTTTTTACGGCGTTCGTAGTTGTTGCCCTCAAGACGCTTTTGTGCGGTCTCCACGCTGTTGGAAAGTATCTTAAGGTCGATAGGCTGATCGTCGGGAATATTTGCCGCCAACGCCTGAATACGCTCACCGCCGAAGAGACGCATAAGATCGTCCTGCATAGACAGATAAAATCTGCTTTCGCCGGGGTCGCCCTGTCTGCCTGCACGGCCGCGGAGCTGGTTATCTATACGGCGGCTTTCGTGACGCTCGGTACCGAGAATGAAAAGTCCGCCCGCTTCAAGGACGCGCTTTTTCTCCTCGTCGGTAATAACGCGCTTTTCCGCCTCTATCTCCTTGAAGCGCTCACGTGCGGCGAGGATAGCCTCGTCGTCGGTTGCGCCGAATTCGGTGGATTCGAATATCTGCTCTTCGGTAAAGCCCTCGGAGCGCATCTGTGCCTTTGCAAGATATTCGGAGTTACCGCCAAGCATAATATCCGTACCTCTTCCCGCCATATTGGTGGCGATGGTAACGGCGCCGAATTTACCTGCCTGCGCGATTATCTCCGCTTCCTTTTCGTGGTTTTTGGCGTTGAGCACGTTATGCTTTATGCCGTGCTTTGTGAGTATTTTTGAAAGAAATTCGCTCTTGTCGATGGCAGCGGTACCTACCAGCACGGGCTGACCCTTTTTGTTACATTCAAGGATCTGCTGTATGATAGCGCGGTATTTGCCCTGAAGGGTGGTATACATTACGTCGTTATGGTCTTTTCTGATCATAGGACGGTTGGTGGGTATCTCCACAACGTCAAGGCCGTATATTCCTCTGAATTCGTCCTCCTCGGTTACGGCGGTACCCGTCATACCCGAAAGCTTTTTGTACATTCTGAAGTAGTTCTGGAAGGTGATGGTGGCTTGAGTCATATTCTCCTTTTCCACGGTAACGCCCTCTTTTGCCTCGATAGCCTGATGCAGACCGTTGGAATAACGTCTGCCGGGCATAATACGTCCCGTAAAGGAGTCGATTATAAGCACCTCGCCGTCGCGGACGATATAGTCAACGTCGCACTTCATAACGCCGTGGGCGCGGATGGAGTTGTTTATATAATGGACCAGATCGGTATTTTCGTAATCACCGAAGTTTTCGATACCGAAATATTCCTCCGCCTTGCGTATACCGTTGCCCGTAAGCACCGCGTTGCGCGCCTTTTCGTCAACGATATAGTCCTCCTCAAGGTCCTCGTCGCTCTTTTTACTGTCGTTTTCCTTTATGACGAGAGGCTTTAAGCGGCGGACGAAGCGGTCTGCCTTTTCGTACATATCCGAGCTTTTTTCGCCTGCGCCGGAAATGATAAGAGGAGTACGCGCTTCGTCGATAAGGATGGAGTCAACCTCGTCCACGATGGCGAAATGATGTCCTCTCTGTACCTGATTACGCTTGTACACCACCATATTATCGCGGAGGTAATCAAAGCCTAATTCGTTGTTGGTACCGTAGGTAATATCGCAGGCGTACGCCTCCTTACGCTGTTGAGGAGTAAGTCCGTTTACGATAAGTCCGACGGTAAGACCGAGAAAGCGGAATATATTGCCGTTCCACTCGCTGTCACGCTTTGCAAGGTAATCGTTAACGGTAACAACGTGCACACCCTTTCCCTCAAGGGCGTTAAGATATGCGGGAAGAGTCGCCATAAGGGTCTTACCCTCACCCGTCTTCATTTCCGCTATTCTGCCCTGATGCAATACGATACCCGCAAGTATCTGTACGCGGAAGGGACGCTTGCCGAGGACACGGTCGGCAACCTCACGGACGACGGCAAAGGCTTCGGGCAGGATATCGTCGGTAGTCTCGCCCTTTTCAAGGCGGGAGCGGAAGATGACGGTCTGCTCCTTAAGCTCGCTGTCGCTCATAGCCGAATACCTGTCGCCGAGAGCGTCAACCTTATCTGCAATGCCGTTAAGCTTTTTTATCTGCCGTGCACTGTAGGACGGAAAAAGTGAAGAAAGAAAAGACATATATTTACATTCCTCCGATTATAGTCTTAATCAGCTTATTATACATCAAAAAAACAGAAAAAAACAGACCTTTTTGTAAAAATAATTGCATATTTAATTAAAATGTTATATACTACACCTATCGGAAAAGAGGTTTTGCACATTGAGCGATATAAATATAGTGCTTTTGGAGCCCGAGATACCGCAGAACACGGGTAACATTTCCCGTACCTGCGCGGCAACGGGAGTGACCTTACATCTTATCGAGCCATTGGGATTTGAAATAAGTGACCGCACCTTAAAGCGTGCGGGGCTTGATTACTGGAAGTTTCTGGATGTAAAATATTACAAAAACATAGATGAGTTTTTTGCTTCCAACGAAGGAGTATTTTGGTTTTTCACCACCAAGGCGGAGAAAAAGTATTCCGACGTTTGTTACGACGGAAAGGTATACCTTATCTTCGGCAAGGAGACCAAGGGACTGCCCGAGGACTTGCTGAAGGCAAACCGCGACCACTGCGTGCGTATACCTATGCTTGACGAAATACGCAGTCTTAATCTATCCAACGCGGCGGCTATCGCAGTGTACGAGGCGTTGAGGCAAAGAGATTTTGAAGGCTTTAAGACCGAGGGAGATCTATTTAAATGAGCACCGTAGCGGCAATATCCACCCCCAGAGGAAAAGGGGGAGTTGCATTAATACGAATATCCGGCGAGGACGCTGTTTCCGTATGCCGCAAGGTCTTTGCACCCGCAAGCGGCAAGGATATTACCGAATATCCCGCAGGAAGGGCTGTTCACGGCTATTTCCGCGATAAGGACGGTAATTTTGACGACGGCTTGGCGTATCTGTTTTTGTCCCCCCGCTCCTTCACCGGCGAGGATACGGCGGAATTATGCTGTCACGGCGGAACCCTCGTGCAGGAAAAGCTTCTGCGCGCCTGCTTTTGGGCGGGAGCAACCCCTGCGGGGGCAGGTGAATTTACCCGCAGAGCCTATATAAACGGAAAAATAACCCTCTCCCAGGCGGAGGCGGTGGGCGGTCTTATCGACGCACACACGGAAAAGCATCTTGAGGTAAGTCTGCGCCAGCTGGACGGAAATATAAGCAAAAAAATAGACGAGATCTGCTCGTCACTTATCCTCACAGCCGCCACGGTCTACGCTTATATAGATTATCCCGACGAGGATATGACGGATATGTCCGTTTCCGAAATGGCGCAAAGGCTGACGGACGCAAAAAACAAGCTTTTATCCCTTGCGGGCACCCATAAGTACGGAAAAGCCATATCCGAAGGTATACCCACCGTTATTGCGGGAAAGCCCAACACGGGAAAATCCACCTTGATGAACCTTCTCTGCGGTACCGACCGCGCCATAGTCACAGATATTGCGGGCACCACCCGTGACGTCATAACCGAGCAGGTGAAGGTGGACGATATTCTCCTTAACCTTGCTGATACCGCAGGTATACGTGAAAGCGACGAAACGGTAGAAGCGGCGGGAATAAAACGCAGCATAAAAGAAATTGAAAAAGCGTCCCTTATAATCGCGGTGTTTGACGGAAGCACCCCCTTCACCGACGAGGACGAGGAGCTTATAACCCTGCTTGAAGATAAAAAAGACCGCGTTATAGCGGTAATAAATAAATCCGACAAGGGCTGTGAGGTTAAAACGCCCTTTGCGGAATGCGTATATATGTCTGCCAGAACGGTAGACGGCTTTGAAGCGTTAAAGGAAAAAATACGCCTTTTTGCTGGACAGGCAGATATAAACACCGAGGATATTATAGTTTCCGCAAGGCAGTACGGCGCCATTGAACGTGCCATCGAAAATATAGACGACGCCCTTACCGCACTTAACGGATTTACTCAGGACATTGCGGGCGAATGTATAGAGCGCGCCATATCCGCCTTGGGTGAAATTGACGGCAGAACTGCCACACAGGAAATAGTAAACGAGATATTCTCGCATTTTTGCGTAGGTAAATAATATGAATTATACATCAGACAGTTACGATATAATTGTTGTGGGCGCAGGCCACGCGGGAATAGAAGCCGCTCTTGCGTCTGCGCGAATGGGTTTAAAGACCGCGCTGTTCACACTTACCCTTGACCTTGTGGGAAACATGCCCTGCAACCCCTCTATCGGCGGTACGGGAAAGGGACATCTGGTCTACGAGGTGGACGCGCTGGGCGGTGAAATGGGAAAAGCCGCAGACCACGCCATGCTTCAAAGCCGTATGCTTAACGCAAGCAAGGGGCCCGCGGTACATTCACTGCGCCTGCAGGCAGACAGAGCGGCGTACAGAAGCTATATGACCGAGGTGGTGGAAAGCACCCCTAACCTTACCCTTATCCAGGCGGAGGTTACGGGAATAACCGCGGAAAAGGGCTGTATCACGGGTGTGGAAACTGCATTCGGCGGTCACTTCCCCGCAAAAAAGGTAATAATATCCACGGGAACCTCCCTTAAAGGAAAGATAATAGCAGGGGAGCACGCCTATTCATCGGGACCCGACAACACCATTTCCGCAGACAGACTTTCCGCATCCCTCGAAGCAAACGGAATACGGCTTACCCGCTTCAAAACGGGTACTCCGCCACGCGTACACGCAGATTCGTTGGATTACGAAAAGATGGAAAAACAGCTTGGCGACGAGTTTGCCACACGGTTTTCCGACGAAGAGGCAGGCGTAAACAAGCGTGAATGCTATATAACCTACACCAACGCCGAAACACACCGTATCATTCGGGAAAACCTGCACCGTTCCCCGCTTTTTTCGGGAGTTATAAAGGGAACGGGACCGAGATACTGCCCCTCTATAGAGGACAAGGTGGTACGGTTTTCCGATAAAGAGCGTCACCAGATATTCGTTGAGCCTATGGGGGAGCATACCAAGGAAATGTACCTGCAGGGGCTTTCCTCTTCCCTGCCCGAGGAAGTGCAAAAGCAGATCGTGCACTCCATAAAGGGGCTTGAAAACGCGGTATTTATGCGCACCGCATACGCTATCGAATACGATTGCGCAGATCCCACGCAGATGTATCCCACGCTGGAGTTTAAAAGCCTTAAGGGTCTTTACGGCTCGGGGCAATTCAACGGCTCCTCCGGCTACGAGGAGGCGGCGGCGCAGGGAATTATGGCGGGAATAAACGCTTCCCTTTCCGTTTTGGGCAAGGAGCAGATAATACTGAAAAGAAGCGAAGGCTATATCGGCACCCTTATAGACGATCTGGTCACCAAGGGCACCAACGAGCCCTACCGTATGATGACCTCCCGCAGTGAATACCGACTTCTTTTGCGGCAGGACAACGCAAAGCAGCGTCTTATTGAATACGGCAGATACGCGGGACTTATTTCAGACGAAAAATACCGCGAATATACCGAGCTTTACAAGGCGGTGGAAACGGAAATAGAGCATTTGCGCACCAATTCCGTGCCGAAAACCGAAGCGTTAACACAGCTTCTTCTCTCCCGCGGATACGGAGAGAGCGAGGGCGGTATGCGAAAGGCGGAGCTTATAAAGCGTCCCAACATAACCCACGCAGACGTGTGCGCACTTGACGGCAGACAGGTAAAACGTGAGGTTGCCCGCCGTGCGGAAACAGAAATAAAATACGAAGGCTATATCAAAAAGGAGCTTGACGAGGTAAAACGCGTAAGCAAATTGGAGGACAAAGCTCTCCCCGCCGACACGGACTATTCCAAAATAAAGGGAATTCGTCTCGAGGCGGCGCAAAAGCTTAACGCTTTGCGGCCCGCTTCGATAGGTCAGGCTTCGAGAATTTCGGGCATATCCCCTGCGGATATTTCGGTACTGCTGGTATGGCTGACCCAAAGGAAAAACGATGAAAAACATAATTGATATTACAAAAAAATATTCCCCCATCCCCTTTACCGAGGAGCAGGAGAAGCAGTTTTACGCTGTGGCGGAGGGGCTTAAGCGCATAGAGGGAAATCTTAACGTGACCGATCTTAAGACGGACGAGGAAATTGCGCTTCTGCATTTCGTGGATTCCCTCTCCCCCTTAAAAACGGGACTTTTTAAGGGAAAAAGCGTTATTGACGTTGGATGCGGAGGAGGGTTTCCTACCTTTCCTTTGGCAATATGCGCTCCCGACTGCACCTTTACGGGATTGGACAGCACTGCAAAAAAGCTGAGATTTGTTGAAGAAACCGCACACGATGCGGGCATAAACAACATAACCACCCTTTGCGCCCGCGCAGAGGAAGCCGGAAAGGGCGAGCACCGAGAAAAATACGATATTGCCGTTTCCCGCGGGGTAGCCCGTCTTAACGTGCTGTGCGAATGGTGTATGCCTCTTGTTAAAAAGGGCGGATACTTTATCGCCATGAAGGGCAACCGCGGCAGAGAAGAGCTGGAAGAAGCACGCCGCGCCATAAAGACGCTGGGCGGCGGAGAAGCAGAGGTTATCGACACTCCTATCCCCGTTTTTGAAAGAAGCCATACGGTGATAGTTATTAAAAAGATTTCAGCCACTCCCGCAGAATATCCGAGAGCAAACGGCAGAATTATGAAAAAACCTTTATAAAGGCGGTACTTGAAATGAGCGAAAAGAGAAACGCTTTGGGACAGACGGAGGCGGAATTTCTCGCTGCATACGATCCGAGAAAATTCGAGCGTCCCTCGGTGACGGTGGATATGGTTATATTTTGCGAGGGCAAGGTGCTTTTAATAAAAAGAGCAAACCACCCCTTTATAGATACGTGGGCACTGCCCGGCGGATTCGTTGAAATGAACGAAACCTGCGAGCAGGCGGCAAGCCGTGAATTGATGGAGGAAACGGGAGTTGAAGCCTCCCCCGAGCAGCTCCGCACCTATTCCGACCCCAAAAGAGATCCCCGTACCCGCATAATAACCGTTGCATTTACTCAGGTCCTTGAAAAAATGCCCAAGACCGAGGCGGGCGACGATGCGGCGGATGCGCGGTGGTTTGATATTTCCCATTCCGAAAAGGGCTTTACCCTCACCCACGGGGATATCGTACTGCACCTTTCCCCCGACGGAAAGAGCGCAGATATCGCCTCCGACCACGGAAAGATCCTCGTTGACGGATACAGAAAGCATTTTTAACAACCCCAAAAATAAAAAATTGACACGGCGTTAAACCGTGTCATTTTTTCGTATTAAAAGCTTATAAAGCGTTGGCTCGAAGCCGAATTGGTTTATAAGCGCGTTTATCTCTTCGAGGGCTTTTTTCTTTGTTTTTTCGGGGGTTGACGGACGCTTTACCGCGCGGATAAGGATGTTTTTCGGGGTATGGTCAAGGTCGATAAACTCCATTATCTGGGTTTTGTACCCGCAATATTCGAGGATGTTTCCTCTTACCGCATCGGTGGCGAGGGCGCAAAAGCGCTCCTGTATTATTCCGTAGCGGGAAAGGATATCCAGAGAGGCGGGCTTTATCTGCCCGTTCAACTCGTGCTGACAGCAGGGCACGGAAAATATCATCCTGGCACCCCAATTAACGGCGTTGTACAAGGCAAAATCCGTTGCGGTATCGCAGGCGTGGAGGGTGACCACCATATCCACCTCGAAGGGGGCTTTGTAGCCGTTGATATCGCCAAGCTCAAAGCACAGACCGTCGTAGCCGTATTTTTGGGAAGCGAGATTGCATTTTTCGATGACGTCCTTTTTAAGGTCAAGACCTACCATATTTACCTTAATGCCCTTTATTTCCGTAAGATAATAATACAGCACGAAGGTGAGATATGATTTTCCGCAGCCGAAATCTATTACGTTTAAAGTGTCCGCCTTAAAGCCGCTTATCTCGTCGTCAACGGTTTCGAGGAAGCGGTTTATCTGCTTATACTTGCGGTACATTGAATTAATTACCTTGCCGTCCTTGGTGAACACGCCCATATCCACAAGGGGCGGCACGGAAACACCCTCCGCAAGGATATAATTCTTTTGGCGGTTATGGTCGGTATCCACCTTTTTACCGCTTCCGCCCTTTACGGTATAACGGCATTCACCCTTTTTGGAAATAAGCAGGATATGCTCCTTTTCCTCGGAAAAGCCGTTTACCTGCTTAAAGGCACCGTGTACGAGGGCGGCACACTTTTCCGCGGTATCCGAAAAGGACAGATTTTCGTGGAACACCTGCTTTTCGGTGTACTTGGATATCTGGTACCCCGTTTTCTTTTTTTCGGCGGTTATTTTTTTGTATTCCTGCTGCTTTGACACAGGGTTGCTTATAATAAGCCTTGCACAGCCCTCGTCAAGCATTTTACAAAGATATTCTTTTATTTTTTGCATATTTCTATTCCTCTGCAAAGGGAAGCTCGGTCATACGGAGCTTTGCACAGCCGTACGGGTAAAGCTCAACTTGCTGCCGTTCTCCGATAGCTTTTACGCTTTCGGGCACCTTTGCACAGACGGTCTCGTATCCGTCGGCGTAGCCCCACTCTATTTCCTTAACGAACGCCTTTATTACCAAGGGCGGATTTACGGACGAGAAGGGAATATCGCTCACCTTACGCTGCTCTACCGAAAGAACGGTATCTGCAAAGCCGTAATTCCACTTGGATTGGGGGTGATATTCGTAATCGCAATAGGGGAATTTTCTTTCCACGCCGTCGCGCTCGTATTCCTTTATAACGGTATCGTATTTTATAGGCAAAGCAAACAAAAGGGAGCCGTATCTTACCGCGTTAAGATCAAGGGGACGCTTTTCGATAACGGGGGTTGCGGTAAAGGAAACGTCCAAAACCTTGGTTTCCCCCGCCTTGACGGGGACGGAGACCTCCTCTACCCACACCTTTTCGCCGTTTACAAGGTAATCGGAGGCGAAGGTGGGCACGCGGAGTACGAGAGTGGTATCCTTGACCGCTTTTACGGTGTATTTGAAGGTGTTTTCAAAGGGATAATCGGTTTCCAGCGAAATACTTACCGCATCCGTATTAAGGGTTGAGGGAACGGGGAATGCGCTTATTACCTTATCCCCTCTGAACATAAAGGCGGAAAGGGCAAGCTTCGGCCAGCCCTGGCTGAAGTTTGCGGTGCAGCAGCCGTAGTTGGGCTCAAGCCCGAAAAGGTGGGCTTCGCTGTTGTTGGTGCGGAAAACGGATTTTCCCGGGAAGCGTATGCAGGCGATCTGATTACTCTGCTGTACGTACTGGTGCGCCCACATATCGTCGCTTATGGCGGCGGGAAGTGCGTTAAAGGCGAGCGTTTCCAGCTTTTCAGCCCACTTTTTGTCGCCGGTATAGGCGTAGAGAAGCTCGTAGCAGTACATCAATTCCACCACGGAGCAAAGCTCCGCGCCCTGAATGGGGCTTATGCCGGAAAGGCACTCGTCCCCCGTAAAGGTGCCTGCGGGCATTCCGTTGTATTTATTGAGAATATCGTAATAATATTGGGCTTTATCGGTGTATTCCTCGCCGAGCAGGTCGCAGGAAACAGCCTCGGACTTAAGCATCATAGCAAGGTTTACTATGTGGGTATCAAAGGTCCATTTGTTTAACGGGCGCACCCACTGATCGGTAACGGTATCGTAATCCATACCCTGCTCTTTTAATATTTTGGCAAGGTCTAAAAGCCATTCCTCGCCGCATTTTCCGTACAGAAATTCGATGGCGATAAATCCCTCGTACCAGCGATATTTACCCCAGTCAAAGAGCTTCACGGTGCCGTCCTTTAACAGACCGTGATAGTTTTTGAGCATATCGTAAAGTACCTTTATTATCTTTTCCTCGCCCGAGCACTGATAATATACGGTAAGCACCTTGGCAAGAAGCAATACCGCCCACGTATCGTAAAAGGGACGGCGGTCGTCCTCGCAGGGGCAAAGCCATCCGTCGGGCTTCTGGAAGGAGATTATGGCGTCCATATACTTTTTCGCGGTGGAAATAAGAGACTCATCCTCAAGAAGATACGCCATGGGGATAAATCCGTCAAGCCAATAGGGAACGCGCTCCCATCCCTCTGCGGTACCGCCGATCCACTTGCTGTCGCGTACGTCGGGCCATATTTTGTGCAGGTTTCCGCTCAACGCGCTCGCCTGAAGCTCAAGCTGTTTTTTGAGCCAGCCCGCAGGCTTTATTTCTTTTGATGTATATAAAGACCACTTTTTCATAAAAAGCACCTCGTATTTCGTAAGTTTGGTATATTGTACCACGAAAAAGAGTAAAATGCAATAAAAGGGGCAGGTTTATAAAAGTAATCGTCCTTTTATTTCTCTTGACAAACGCGGGGATTTGTTATATAATCTTTTGGCAAAGAGAATACAGGGATATAGCCAAGCGGTAAGGCAACGGACTTTGACTCCGTCATTCGCTGGTCCGAATCCAGCTATCCCTGCCAGAAAAAAGCACGCGCGAGCGTGCTTTTTTCTATCCAATCCGAAGGATTGGTATGGCATCAACGCGCCCCGCGCGTTGTATGGAATCCGTCGCAAAGCGACGGCATGGCATCACGCGCAAGCGTGTATCTTCCTTCGGATTGATTCCATGCATCACTTCGTGATGATTCCATACGCGACTTCGTCGCAATTCCATGCAAGGCTCCGCCTTGATTTCATACACGCCTATGGCGTGATTGAGATGCGAGGTGCGAAATTTTATAGATGCATTTCGGGCATTTCGGGTCTGTAGACAGATTCGGACCGGCGATACGGTTGAAATGTTTACAAAAATGTGATATAATCAAATCAGAACGATGAAAGGAGTACGAGTATGCACTATTCTTCAAATAATCGACTTCAAGATTTTGAGTTTCACGATGCCGAGTTATCCCTTATCTCTTGGGAAGATAATCGTTTGATTGTTTCCGCTAAATATTTGAACGTTCATAAAGATGCCGCACCAAACAATGCAGATGCAGATATGGAAATATCCGAAGCACGTATTACTTTTCGCGGGTTTCAAATAAAGGAATTCGAGCCAAGCCGCACTTGGAAAACAGACGAAAACGGGAAATATTATACAGATGATCCTCTGATTATTCACACCGGAGCAGTTGCTCGCAGTATGTTTGAAAACGAATTGAAAAACTCAATTACTGTTATGGGAATTGTTTTGGAAAATGATATCTACGAACTTGGTGCACTTGGAATTGATCCTTATTTTTCTGTACGTTTTCTCTTTTCTAACGTTGAGATAGAATGGGATGATTATCGTAAAAAGGCATGGTACGAATTACATAGGCAGTATAAAAGAACGATCACGCTTTCAACGGCAAACGGAAAATGCGAGCTTGATGCGCGCATTATCTGCCACGATGAAGATATATATTCTTTTGGGGGTGACAAAATAGAAGGACCGTCCGTTTCCGTTGGCATCAAATATGGCGAAAAAGAAATTTGGGGATATGGCAATGATTTTCTTTGGGTGGATGCATTTGCCGACCTTCAAAAAAAGTTGCCGGATAACGTCAAGATTCAATGCTGTCTGACCTGCCGACATGGAAATATGTGCCCTGTGGGAAATGCCCCCGGCGAACTGTTCTGCACAAAAGACGTTATTATAACACAGAAAAGCGATTTGTTTTTCTATACCGAGGATGATACTGAAAGAACAAGCCGTTCTCGTGACTACACTAACGTTTGCGAAAAATACGAAGAACAAAGCAAAGATCATTATACTTATAACGACTATTTGTATTACTTCGAATGATTACATAGGACTCGTTGCAAGCATGGAATCACGCGCAAGCGCATATCTTCCTTCGGATTGATTCCATGCATCGCTTCGCCTTGATTTCATACACGCTTGCAAGACTTACAAAGTTGTGGTATAATGATGTCAGAAAGGCGGTGAGGCAATGTTCGGAGCAATATATGGCGATGTTATCGGTTCGTATTATGAGGTTCATTGTACAAAGGATTACAATTTTGAGTTTAACAAAGACAGCTTTTTTACAGATGATAGCGTATTGATCGCAGCAGTCTGCAAGGCAATTCTCAACAATCCCTCCGAAATATCCAAATGGACTCTTCGCGCGCGAGCAAAAGAATACGCCTCACAATACCGTCAATATTATTCGTATCACCCACACGCAGGATTTGGCAATATGTTTTCTGCTTGGGCGAAGAACCCATACGCAAGAAACGGACACAGTTATGCTAACGGCGCATCGATGCGTGTTATCCCGATCGGATATGCGTATGATTCGTTAGAACAAACGCTTTTGCAAGCAAAAGCAAGCTGCCTTTCTACCCACAATCACCGAGAGGCTATCTACGGAGCGCAAGCGGTTGCCGCAGCAATCTTTTTGGCACGAAACGGTTCGGGCAAGGAGCAAATTAAAGCGTATTTGGAAAAATCCTTCAAATACAAGCTGTCAACGCCGCTTTCCACCATCAAAGAAACGCACGTGTTTGATAGCCGTACGTCATATAGCGTTCCTCCTGCTATTATTGCATTTTTGGAATCGACGGATTATGAAAGCGCAATCAGAAATGCAATCTCTCTTGGCGGCGATGCTGACACACAGGCGTGCATAGCCGGTGGGATTGCCGAGGCTTATTATAAAGAGATTCCCGAGCATATTAAGCGTTTTTGTGATGGTAGAATTGATGTTTCTATAAAATCTGTTGTAAAAGAATTTAACAAAAAATATCTTTCCGCTTAACTTCGTTTACAATCCTGAAATTGCCTTTTCGCCTTGATTTCATACACGCTTGCAAGGCTTACAAAGTTGTGGTATAATGATGTCAGAAAGGGGCGGTGGTATGAACGCTCACGTTTTACGGTACGGTGATTTTTGTTTATCGCTTGAGCTTGAAATATTTGAATCCGATATACGGTTTCATTCAAACACGATAATGAAGGTTTGCGTTGAAAGCGGCGGATTTAAAGGAAATTCGGAATTTGATATTGATATAAAAGAAATGCCGGATTTCTGCAGCCGTCTTTCGGAAATATACTCATCGTTAAAGGGCACGGCAACCGTAAAAGAGGCCTTTGGAGATCAATATTTAGCTTTTGAGGGCGACGGAAAAGGTCATATATACGTTTGCGGTTTGATAAGCAGCACGGGCGATTTTCGCCAAGAACTGAAGTTTGAAAATATGATCGACCAAACGGTATTAAAGGATTTTTCAAAAGAATTATCGGATGCTTATAAAAGCTACGCTATACAAAAATCACCCCAATAAAAATCACCCCAAGAAGCCTTACAGCTTCTCGGGGACCCCGATAATCACCCCAAGAAGCCTTGCGGCTTCTCGGGGACCCCGATAACAAAACCCGATACGGTTTAAACCGCATCGGGATTATTTTTCTCCAAACACGCGAGTTGATGTGAAATATGCGTTATTGCTTCAGAGCATCACAAATGCTATAATCCGGTTGAAGGGTACCCAAACACCGAAAGCGAGGACAAAATATGAATATAGGCAATAAAATAAAACAACTGCGGCAAAAAGCAGAGCTTACGCAAGAACAGCTTGGAACACGGTTAGGCGTAAGCGCTCAATCCATATCCAAATGGGAAACGGGCATAACTATGCCGGATATATCCCTTTTACCGCTTTTATCAAGCGAGCTCGGCGTTACTATCGACGAAATTTTTGATCTGACCGCCGAGCAAAAGCTACAGCGCATAGAAAGACGTCTGGACATCGAGGCTGAATTTTCTGACGGGGTTTTCGACGAATACAAAAGCTTTTTGCAAAATATGCTCGAGGAGTACGACGATAAACGTACTATACTGTCGATGCTCGCACGGCTTTATCACCACCGTATGGAAGCGGATGCAAGAAAGGTGAGCAAATACGCCCGTCAGGCAATATTAATGGCTCCCGAAATCAAGGATTGTCAATGGATGCTCCAAAAAGCGGAGGGCGCAGTCGCTTGGGACTGGAACTGTTCTAACCGCACCGAGGTTATTGAGTTTTACAAAAAAGTAATTGAAAGTGATACGGTTTCTCCGAAAACACCGCTTCCCTACTACCACATTATAGATAATCTGATTGCCGACCGCAGAACAAAGGAAGCGGCAGAATATTTGGAAATATGCAAGACGCTTCCTGCCCACAAGCCGTTTTTGATCACAGTATATAAAGCGTATATCGCTCTCGCTGAATACGACGCGGCAAAAGCAGACGAAATAATGGAAGCCGCTTTGAATGACTTTGGTGACGACAGCGGTTTCCTCTTTGAAAAAGCGCAATATCACGCCCGCAAATGCGAATACGGAATGGCAATTGAGTATTACGAGAGATCGTGGAAAGCAGAGGAGGATCGCAAGCCGAGATTTACCGACGCGTTGCATAGCATTGCAACCATATACGAAATTCTCGGCGACAACTCCGCCGCGTTGGAAACCTACGACAGACTGATCCTATGCTTAAAATCCGAATGGGGATATAACGACGAAGATGCTGCGATAGCGGAAGCAGAACGGCAAAAGAAAAGAATACGCGGATAAATTTCAACACGAAAAACAATTACCCCAAGATACCTAAAGGCTCTTGGGGTAAATTACTATTTCTCGGGGCCTTTTATATCCGGCATAAAAAACGGCTTATTAAAAGCGCCGTTATATTTTTTAATGCCGACGGTATCGCCCACTTTGGTGTTTTGATATTCAGAAAGGGATACGTCGAGGTCGAGCTCCTTTCCGTCAACGGTGACGATAAGATAATAGTTATCCGGTCCCTTGCGGCTGCTGCTTTCCCGCTTGTTTTCCACCACTGCGGATATTAAGGCAGGCTCGGAGGTATCAAAGGCGTAATTTATATTACGCAGACTGAAATCCGCAAACAAAAGCACCAGCAGCGCCGTCATAAACACCAAGGAAACACGCTCGATGGCTTTATCCTGCTTAAGCTTTATAACGCCCGTAAAAAGGAGCACGCCCACAAGCGCGGCAACGAGCAACGCGCCGATGATATCCGCCACCAAAAAGGGGAAGCCGATGGATTCCGACTCAATATAGCTGAATCTGCTTCCCAAGGATACGAGCATTAAAAACTGAAAGGCGAAGGTCAGCGTAGCCATAAAGGGGATATCCATTAAGCTGACCGTGCGCTTGATTATGGCGAAAACGATAACGTAGCCGATAAGAAGCCAGATCCACGCCGTAAACACCGCGAAAAATACCTTGGAAGAACCGAAAACACGGGGAAAGGCGAACATTAATACAGAAACCGTGGATATTATTCCGCTTAAAAGGGATTTCCTCGATCCGTCGAGCCAGATGGCGCACAGCACCGATACGCCCGCAATAACGGAGCAAACCGTCTCCTCGGTATCGGTTTCAGCCATTATAAGAAAAAAGACGGATAAAACGAAGGCACACATACACACCGCAAAGGCGATTCCGCGCCATTTATTTTCGTGGGACATAGCCCTTTTGAACATTCCCATAAATATCACCTCTTATAAGTCGTAATCGTCTTCATTCATAAGAAAGAATAACGGAAGCTCCCTTTCAATCACTTGTTCGTTATTCTTTTTAATATATTCTTCTTTGGAAGAAAAACCTTGCCAAGCATAATAACAGTCCTGACCCTGCCAGTTCTTTTCGGGGACGAGAACGACGGTTATATCCAGCGTTTTTCTTTTATTTCCACGGGGAACGAAGTTGACCGTTACACTGCTTTCATACTTCTTTTTATCCAGCGATTTTCCTTTTAGCGCCTTTCCTATAGCGGGGAGCTCAATATCGGGGCAGTGAGCCGTATACGCCCACGCGCCATTGGAAAGAAGTGTTTTTTCCAGTTCTACGGAACAAGAATTTATACTGACGTCGGTAAAAACTATCTCGTCCTTTTCAACGTATTCGCCCATGAAAAATACGTATAGGCCCTTGGACTCTCCACCATCGTTAATAAATGAAACGTAGCTGCTTTTATCCATTTCAAAGGGTATATGGGAAGTTTCAAACAGCGAAAGCGACGGAAGAAGGACGTTACCGCAATCTTCCGTTCTTTTGAAATAAAGCCGTTCGCAAAAATCGGCAATATCTCCATCCTCAAAGGATAGTCCGCTCTGCGTCGCAGGCAGCACAAGAAGCGGAGCAATCTCATTCAACGTCTCTTCGGCAAAAATATGTTTCTTTTTTATACACTCGGCAAACAGTGCTGCGTCCGTTACTTTATCACGCCAAGCGTTGAAGCAGTTCCTTCTTTTTATGCCTAATTCGGAAAGGCTTCCTACCCCTGCCCAAGCGTTTGTTTTATCGTTACAATTAATAAGATTAAGATACAAAGCATCGCTGTCGAAACACGCAATACCCAATACGTCGGTGTTAAGGGCTGCGGAAAACGTATTTGCAAGCGTCGCAAAATCATCGGGAACGCCAAAGGATAGCAGCTCAGAACAAACGGTAAACCACGCCGATCCTATACTATCCGAAAGTACACAGCAGCCGTCGGCATCCGAACTATCTTCGGTAAGTGAGTATCCCTCTTCTCGCAATACGGCACACACGCAGTTTTTCACAGCGTTTAAATCCATATCGGCGTTTTTTCGTATATGCAGATTATTAAACGAGCGTCCCATAACACAACCTCCGAGCTTTTTATTATTGTACTACCAATATAGGATTTTGTCAACACCGTGCAAAACGCGCCCTACAAAATACACCCTGCCAAATACACCCCACAAAACACACCCCACAAAACACACCCCACAAAACCTTCGGTTTTGCGGGGACCCCGTAAAAACTAAATGACCCTTGATCGACTTTCTTTACAATCGACCAAGGGTCATTTATTTTCTGTCTTATTATCCAACATCATTTTAACCTCTCTTTCGTAGGATGCGGATCTCTTCTGCTTCAACAGCAACTCAGGTAGCATACACCGATTTATATATAAATTTCTCGTAAGTGAGATAACTCCGTGACTGTATCGGGCTACTTCATCGAAAGCAGAATATATACTCCGGAGAAAAACTTATGTGCGTTAAAAGAAAATTGTCGTACGAATTACTCTGATTAATCGTTCCTTGCTTGGATAAGTTGTTGCTTTCCTGAAATTATTAAAGAAGGATAATTCAAAACCGATTTTTGAAATCAATTAAAATTGGAGGTATTTCAATTGCATTTCTCTTTACTTTTTTGGAAAGGAGATCTTAAAGACTTAAAGCTTTTTGATCTCTTACTGATTGTACATTGGTATCACCCTCTCTGTGACTATATAATACCATCCGCGAACCCTTTTTTCAATACGCAATATATACAAAATGCACTAAATATTTTTGTATATTACGTAGAATGTGGTGAAAATGCCCACGAAAGTATTGACATTGCTTTTGATTTGTGTTATTCTGTACGTGTTGGGGGTTAATTTTAAACACTGTGTTTTTACGAAAACAGCGTTTTTTGTTTTTTATATAAAAAGAGGTGTTTTTTATGAAAAAAATATTAGCCTTACTGACGGTGTTTATACTTATATTCACCCTTATTGCCTGCACGGAGGAAATTAAAGATATGAGCACAGAGGAACAAAGCAAGCAGCAGGAGGCTTCCCTTTCTGAAAGCGCGCCCGAGGAAAGCGCGGAGGAAAGCCTGACCGAAGAAAGCGTACCCGAAGAAAGCAGCCCCGAAGAGAGCGTACCCGCAGAGAGTGTACCCGAAACGAGTGTGCCCGAAACGAGCGTTCCCGAGGAAAGCGCGCCCGCGGAGCCCAAGACGGAAATACTATTTGACAGCTCGTATATGGAAAACTACGTTTCACCCTTCCTTGCGTCCTACGCGCCCTTTGCGCTGTACGATACTACGGCATTTTCCGACGCGGTGATAACGAGCATATCCTTCCCCTACTACGGACTTGCAGACGGATATACCGTTGACAGCGACGGACTTTATATGCCCGTATACGTTATAAAATCCGATCTTTCCGCAAAAAAAGAGGACTGCCAAAGGATAATTCTCGATTTCACCGGCAAGCTTGACGGCGTAAAAAGGGGAGATTGGCTTACGGTAAGCGGACTTAACGTTACCGTAGGTGCGGACGAGACCTTGGCGTTCGGCGATACGGATATGGCTGTACTGCCCGCATTTTTGCGCAACGACGGCACCCACGGCTTCTGGAACAAGGTTTTCGATACCAAGGGAACCAACAACCATTCCCTTATATTTAAAATAGAAGGAATTAAAAATAATACCTCCATTCCCTCAATAGACGACGGAAAAAAGACAATTTCCTTTTTGGGCGACAGTATTTCCACCTATGCAGGCTGGTCTAACAACAAAAGCCGCAACCCCAGCACCGGCGTAAACGCCTTGTGGTATCCCAACACCAACTACGCGGGAGCAAATATGCCCGTTGAGGACACCTGGTGGCACAGAGTATTTACCGAAATCGGCTACGAGCTGTGCGTGAATAACTCATGGTCGGGCTCCAAGGTGACGGATCCCCACACCTACAACGTGAGAAGCCGTAATCTGCACAACGTGGCGGAGGGCACGTCGCCCGATATAGTGGTGATACTTATGGGAATTAACGATTTCGGCGCGGGAATAAAGGTCGGGGATTACGACGGCACCACCACTCCACCCCCGTCCCCCGCAACCTTCAGCGAAGCCTACGGGAAATTGATACAGAACGTAAAAAGCACCTACGAGGGCGTGGAGATATACTGCTGTACCGTGCTTCCCGACGAAAAGCATGACGTATCCGGCAGTGAAAGCCCGTACAACGCGGCAATAAAGCTTTTGGCGGAGAATATGGGGGTAAACCTTATTGATCTTTACGCGGAAAGCGGGATAACATCGGAAAATATTGCGTCCTTCACCGTAGATAAGCTCCATCCCAATTCTGCGGGAATGGCAAGAATGGCGGCGGTGATCGTAAACGCCATAAACGAAAATCAATAAATACAACAATACCGACCGTAAAAGGCCGGTATTTTTTTATTAATAACAAAACTTAAACATTTTTTAAAAGAAACGAAAACAAGACGGAAGTAGAATATACCCGCAAGATAAAGAAAGAGGTAATTAAAATGAACAGAAACGATCAGGAATTTATAGTACGGAAAATACGCACTCAGTACACCGAAAAGACCGCCACCGCCGTTGACGAGCTTAAGGCGTTGGACGCAAAGGTAAAAAAGCCCGCTAACGTGTTCGCATATATTTTCGGCGTGGTAAGCGCAATTATTATGGGCTGCGGTATGAGCCTCGTTATGACGGATATCGGCGCGGCTGTAAACATAGCAGACCCTATGGTGCCCGGAATAGTTATCGGCGTTATCGGTATGGCAATGGCGATAATCAATTATCCCATCTACAAGGGCGTGCTTAATTCCCGCAAGAGAAAATACGCAGATAAGATAATTGCATTGAGCGAAAAGATAATGAACAAGTAAAAGCACACACCGTCCGTTTTTTACGGACGTTTTTTTACTTTATATAAAAAATATGTGGAAATACGGGAAAGCTTATGTTATAATGTATTATTAACACCGTTTGGACACCAAAAAGGAAGTTTTAAAAAATGTTTAATTCCGATAATCTTACAGTAAACGAGCAGGGACGTCTCTGCATAGGCAGCCACGATACCGTGGAATTGGCAAAGGAATTCGGCACGCCTCTTTACGTGCTTGACGAAGACAAGGTACGCCAAAACTGCCGCGGATACAAAAATGCAATTGATGAATATTACGGCGGAAAGGGACTTGCCCTTTACGCAAGCAAGGCGCTGTGCACGATGTACACCGCCCGCGTTGCCGCCGAGGAGGGCTTGGGTGCCGACGTGGTTTCCGGCGGCGAGATATACACCCTTAAAAAAGCGGGCTTTCCCATGGAAAAGGTGTTTTTCCACGGAAACAACAAGACCGACGATGAGATTGAGCTTGCTATGGATTGCGGCGTTGGTCATATCGTGGTGGACAACATATACGAGCTTGACAGAGTAAACCAAGCCGCCGCAAAAAGAAATGCGGTACAGCCCATACTGTTCCGCATAAAGCCCGGTATTGACGCTCACACCCACGATTTTGTAAGAACGGGACAGATAGATTCGAAATTCGGCGTTGCACTTGAAAACGGCGAGGCATACGAAATACACAAGTACGCTTCTACCCTTAAAAACGTATCCGTTGACGGCGTGCACTGCCATATCGGCTCGCAGATATTCGACGTAACTCCCTTCTGCGAGGCGGCGAAAGTAATGATGAACTTCGTGGCTGATCTCCGCGACACTCTCGGTCTTGACCCCAAGATACTCAATCTGGGCGGCGGATTCGGCATAAAGTACGTTGAGGGTGACGATCCCCTTGCGCCCGTGGACTACGTAAAGGCGGCGATAGAAACGGTAAAGGAGGTTGCGGAGCAAAGAAAAATGACCCTTCCCTTCCTTGTTTTTGAGCCGGGCAGATCTATCGTGGCAGAGGCGGGAATAACCCTTTATACGGTAGGCTGTGTAAAGGATATCGTAAACGTGCGCACATACGTATCCGTTGACGGCGGTATGAGCGATAATCCCAGATATATTATGTACGGATCGAAATATTCTGCGGTGCTGGCAAACAAGGCAAACGAGGAAAACGTAAAGAAGGTCACCATTGCGGGAAAATGCTGTGAATCCGGCGATATTATTCAGGAAAACGTACCCCTTCCCGAGGTGAACGTTGGCGATACGCTGGCAGTTCTCGCAACGGGCGCCTACAACTACTCTATGGCAAGCAATTATAACCGTATTCCCCGTCCCGCTATGGTTGCGGTAAAGGGAAGCGAAAAAAAGGTTATTGTAAGACGGGAGACCTACGAGGATATAATCAAGAACGATATTATTTAAGGAGAGCTTTGTATGGAAAGACCTTTGGGTATATACGCAAAGGGGCGGCGATGCTTCTTAATATTCTTTTCCCCATGCTTACCGCCGTGGTGCATTTCCAATTCATTATTTTCGGAAGGCTGACGGAGGCATCCGCAAGGGATCTGTGCTGGGTAATAGCTGCAGTATCCTTTTTCGCATACTATTCCCTTTTCAAGCAGGGCGTAAAATACGATACCGACTTGAGAGACAGATATCTCGATGCGGAGAATCAAAACCTGTTTACCGCATTGAAGATGGCATTTACAAGCCCTTATCTGTGGATAGTTTCTGCGGTGACGGCATTGGAATTTTTCCTTATAAAGATAAGCGCCTTTGCCGTTGTGTTCAACAACGGAGCCGCTACCGCCCTTGCAAGGCTTAAGATAGCGGGAATTTGTCTGCCTTTGTTTGTGGTTCTGGGCGTTATAGCCTTTCTTACCGCATCAAGGGACTGGAAAAAGGACGGCAGAGACAGTAAAAAATACTCTAACGCGGCGTATTACGAGCAGATGGCGATAGCAGTGGGCGCGTATCTTATCGGCGGCGTGGTGCTGGTGTATCTGTTCCCCTATTTCAGCGGACTTACGGGAATATTCAAGGGCTTGGCAGATGCAATAACCTTGAACGGACTGCTTACCATTCTGTCCGTAATAGCGGCTTTAATAATAGTGCCTCCCGTAATAAGGTCCGTGCGCGGGCTTTTAAAGCGCAAAAGCTTCTTTAAACAGCTTGAAAGGGTGTGCCGCGAGAAGGGATACACCTTGTCCGAGATCAAGGTGCCCTATAAATCGCTGTTCCAGCCTTATGCAGGTGAATCCTTTACTGTACAGACCGACAAAAAGACCTATTCCTGCAAGCTTATATGCGGTATGAAAAAGCGTATTCCCATGGTGCTGTACGAGGACGGCACGGGCGAATACATACACGCTTTCCATATCGGCAAAAAGGGCGCGCAGATAGAAATATTCAGGTACGTTAAAAAGTTCAGCTTCGCTTATGAAAGCGCAAGCGACAAGATACTGATAGTACTTCCCGTACCGAAGTTTATGCAGATGAACAAGGCGGGCAAGATATTCGATATGGATAACGGCGAGGTTATCGGTCAGTACAGAATGTACGCGGGAACGGGCTTTATAAACGCACTTGACCGCGAATGCGTGGACGGCGCGAAAAACAAAAACATATACAAATACATATAAAGGAAAGGGCTGAAAATATCAGCCCTTTTTTCGTTTATTTCGGTGCTTTTCGGGGAACACTTCCAACAGAGGTGAAAATATGGAAAAGCTTTTAAAATCCGCCAAAGAGATGAAGGAGGTTCTCATCCGCCACAGACGGTATCTGCACCAAAACGCCGAAACGGGCTTTGATACGCCCAAAACGGAAAAATATATTTGGGACGTCCTTAAGGAATACGGATACTCGCCCGAAGAATGCGGAAAAAGGGGAATAAAGGCGTGTATCGGCACGGGAAGCAAAAATATACTTTTGCGTGCGGATACCGACGCGTTGCCCATATCCGAGGAGACGGGACTCCCCTTTTCTTCCGCGCAAAATATGCACGCCTGCGGCCACGATATGCACACGGCTATGCTTTTGGGAGCGGCAAAGCTTCTGAAGGAAAGAGAAAGGGAAATAAAGGGGAAAGTAACCCTTATGTTTCAGCCCGCAGAGGAAATACTGGAGGGCGCCAAGGATATGATAGAAAAGGGCATACTGAAGGGTGTGGACGGCGCTATGATGATACACGTTATAACGGGAGTGGACCTGCCGGCGGGGACGGCAATAGTGTGCTCACCGGGAGTAAGCGCGCCTGCCAGCGACCATTTTACTGTAAATATAAAGGGAAAAGGATGTCACGGCTCCGCGCCTTGGCAGGGGGTAGACAGCGCGCTTATATGCGGACAGATAGTAAACGCTTTTCAGGTGCTTCAATCACGTGAAACTGAACCTATGGAGGAAACCGTGCTGACGGTGGGATACGTCCGTGCGGGTGATGCAGGTAACGCCTTGGCGGATACGGCTATACTGAAGGGAACTGCAAGATCATACAGCGAAAAAACGAGAGAATATCTGCAAAAAAGAATAACGGAGATATCCTCCTCCGTGGCACGCACCTACCGCGGTGAGGCGGAGGTAATATTTACCGCAGGTACTCCGCCGCTGATAAACGAAAGGAATATTTCCCATTCCGTATACGAAAACACCCTTGCACTTTTGGGCGGCGGAAAGGTGTACACCACCGCAATGATAAGCCCCGACGGCCGTGTGGCGCGGGGCGGCGGAAGCGAGGATTTTGCCTATATAAGCGAAAAAGTGCCTGCCGTTATGGTGTCCCTTGCCGCAGGCGAAAAGGAAAGGGGATTTATATTCCCCCAGCACCACCCCAAAGCCGACTTTGATGAAAGCGTGCTTCCCATAGGAGCGGCGATATACGCGTGGAACGGGATACGACTTGCAGAAGTGTAAGGTTGACAAAATACGCCGTTTATTGTATAATCACAAAAAATATGATAAACGGATAAGAAACAATGAAAAAAGTAATATCTTTACTCCTTGCGGTAATGCTTACGTGTGGAATATTCGCGTTTCAGGTAAGCGCGGAGGAGAGCAAGGCTCTGGTTTTTGAAAGACAGGTAAATCATCTGTATTTTTATCAGTATTTTATGGGTGAGCCCTTTGATGAAGGCGAAAGCCCCACGGCGGACGTTGCGTACGGATTCGTTACGTCCTACGATACGGACAAGTTCGAGGCATACAAGGAAGAGGACACGGAAAAGTTCACCTCTCACAAGATACCTCAGCAGGTCTTTGAGGATGCGGTTGCGGCGCGCTTTACCGTAAGCGACGCGTTGCTTGCGTCTCTTCGTCAACGCAACCTTGAGGACGGATATTATTATATCTATATGGGCGGTTTCGGTGATCAGATGCCCGAATATTACTACGTCGGCTGTACCTCCGAGGGCAACAACGTATACACCGTATACGGTTATCTGGGCGAAAGATGGGACGACGAGGCGGAGGTATACGATACCTACATCCCCAAGGAGGGCGAGGTCGAGGGTATCGACTACGCAAGAAAGCAGTACGTTTATATCGACCAGAAGGGCAACACGCAGGTCACCAACTACGCGGTAAGAATCACCACCGCAATAAAGTGCAAGGTGGAATATACCGATACCGTAAAGTTTTTATCCTACCTTGAGGTACCCATGACCGACATTCCCGAGGAAAGCAAGCTTGCGGAAAAGCCCGTCGTTGAGGAAAAGCAGACGAGCGTTACCGTGGACCCCGAGGCCTTCGTGCCCGGCACGGTTCTTAATTACAAAAAGGTGACCGAGGGTGATATGTTCGAAAAGGCTACCCAAAGCCTGCCCGAAAACGCCGCATTCGTGCTGATGGATATTACCGCCACCGATTACGAAGGACAGTCCGTACAACCCAACGGCAAGGTGAAGGTGACCTTCAGGCTTCCCGACGGATACAAGGATGCGGACGTTTATTATCTCCCCGAAAGCGGTGACGCGGTCAAGCTTGAAAGCACCGTTGATTCCGCAAATGGAACCGTGACCGTGCTTCTTGAGCATTTCAGCTGTTACGCAGTGGTGAACACCACCCCCGCAAATGAGGAAAGCACCCCCGACGTGCCCGATACAAGCGTGCCTGAAGCTGAAGCTTCCGACACGAGCGAAAGCGAAGCAAGCACAGAGGAAAACGAAAGCAAAAACGATGAAATAAGCGATGAAATAAGCGATGAAATAAGCAAAAACGAAAGCGCACCCGAAGCCGAAGCAAGCGAAGGCGAAAGCAAGGACCAATCCGTATCCGATGAAAAGAAAGGCGGATTTAACGTTATCTGGGTAATAATCCCCGTGGCAATAATCGCAGTTTCCGCAGTTGTGGTAATTATTAAAAAGAAGAAATAAACCGAACCACCGTCAGCGAAGTGAGGGCGGGTAGGTTGAGGTCAGAACGCGCTCTTTACGAGCGTGCTGTAGTAATCTACAGCTAGCGAAGTAAAGACGCGTAAAAAACGCAAAATAGAAAGAAATCCGTTATTTACGGATTTCCACCTTATAAACGAATAAAAATGCGAGAGATAAATTGCAATCTCTCGCATTTCTTATTACGGTGTATTTATTTGCGTTTTTGGTCTGACCCAAGATACACGCCCGAAATTACCCGCCGAGGTAGGCTTTTATAACCGCATCATCATTCAACAGCGCTTCGCCCGTTCCCTCGCGGACGATAAGTCCCGTTTCGAGAACGTATGCGCGATTGGCAACGGACAACGCCTTTTTCGCGTTCTGCTCAACCAGCAAAACGGTGGTGCCCGAGCGGTTTATTTCGGTGATCATATCGAAAATAGTGTTAACGTACAAGGGAGAAAGACCCATACTGGGCTCATCAAGCAGCAGCAGTGAGGGATGCGACATAAGCGCGCGGCTCATTGCAAGCATCTGCTGTTCACCGCCGGAAAGGGTGCCCGCTATCTGCTTTGAACGCTCCTTAAGAATGGGAAAGCGTGCGTATATCTCCTCAAGAGTTTTTTCCTTTTCCGCCTTGTTACTACGGGTGTACGCGCCCATTTTAAGGTTTTCCGCAACGGTGAGCTCGCAAAAAATTCTGCGTCCCTCGGGAACCTGAGCCATACCCATAGGCACGAGCTTATGAGCGGGAATATGGGTTATATCCTTACCGTCGTAGGTGACCTTTCCCTTCGCTTTGGGGATAAGGTTGCACAAGGAATGCATAATAGTGGTTTTTCCCGCGCCGTTTGCGCCGATAAGAGCAACTATCTCGCCCTTGTTTACCTCAAAGGAAACACCGCGGATGGCGCGGATAAGACCGTAGGACACCTCAAGATCTTCAACTGTGAGTAAAGCCATATATCTTCGTCTCCTTTCCTTTTATTCGCCGAGGTAGGCTTTTACAACGTCGGGATGGCGGAGTACCTCCTCGGTGTTGCCCTGTGCAAGGGTGGTACCGAAGTTAAGTACGGTAAGCTCATCGCACAGACCCGAAACGAGGCTCATATCGTGCTCGATAAGAAGGACGGTCATATCAAACTCGTCTCTTATACGGCGGATGGTATCGGTAAGCTCTGCGGTCTCCTGAGGGTTCATACCCGCCGCAGGCTCATCAAGCAGAAGTAATTTGGGATTGGTGGCAAGTGCGCGCGCCATTTCGAGACGGCGCTGTGAGCCGTAGGGCAGATTGGATGCCACGGTACGGCGTTCATCGTCAAGTCCGAAGACGCGAAGCAATTCGCGTGCGGCGGAGCGCATCTGCTTTTCGGTGGAGAAATGCTTGGGCAGACGGAAAATACTTTGGAAAATATTGCATTTTGTGCTGTTGCCCATTCCCACCAGCACGTTATCTATAACCGACATATTGGAAAAAAGACGGATATTCTGGAAGGTACGTGCAATACCCTTTTTGTTTATTTCCGCAGGGGTTTTTCCCACAAGCTCCTCGCCGTCAAGCAAAAAGGTGCCGGTGGTGGGACGGTATACGCCCGTAAGCAGGTTAAAGACGGTGGTCTTTCCCGCGCCGTTGGGTCCGATAAGACCGTATAACTGATTCTTTTTGATCTTTAAATTAATATCCTGCGCCGCTTTAAGTCCTCCGAAGGAGATACCGAGTGAGCGGGTCTCAAGCATATATTCGCTCATTTTTTATCTCCCTCCTCTTTTACGCTTTGCTCAGGCACGATATCGGTGGAAAGCAACGCATCCATAGGTATTTTTGTGGGAACCTTGGACCAGTCTGCGGTGGAGGGAGCCTCCATACCGCCCTCTTCCTTGAGACGGTGTCCCTTGAATTTGTGGACGATGATCTCAATAAGACGCTGAAGACCGAATCTTGCACGCACCTTGCGAAGCGCGGGAGCGTTGTTCCAGATAACGGCAACGATGAGAATGAGTGCGTAAATAAGATATTTAAGCGCCGCAAGGTCGCCGGAAAGCTTGGTGGTAAGCTGAATATTGATAAAGGTGAGAAGTATTGCGGAAAGCACGGAGCCGGTAATGTTACCCATACCGCCCAGAACTACCATAACCAATATTTCTACGGAATAGTTGAAGGAGAAGAAGCCGTAATCGACGGGAGTGGTATTGTGACCGTAGATAACGCCAGCGATACCTGCGAAGAATGCGGCGATAACGAACACTGCCAGCTTGTAATAGGTTACGTTTACACCCATTGCGCGGGCGGCTATTTCGTTATCACGGATAGCCTGAATAGCTCTGCCGTGCTTACTCTTCATAAGGTTCTGCGTAACGAACACGGTGAATATCGCCATAACGAAGGCGATAACGAACAAGGTCTTACCGTATTTTTTGGTGGTAAGTCCCAAAGCACCGCCGAAAATTTCCTGATTCATAAATACGGTACGGATGATCTCGCCGAAGGCAAGAGTAACTATTGCAAGATAGTCGCCCTTGAGACGAAGGGTGGGAAGTCCGATAATAAAGCCGAAAAGTGCGGCTGCAAGTCCGCCCACTACCATGGAAAGAATGAGCACCACGGTAGGATCGGGAATGACGGTGTGCAGATAATTTGCGGTAAAGCAGCCGATATAGGCGCCTGCGCACATAAAGCCTGCGTGACCCAGTGAAAGCTCGCCGAGGAAGCCGACCACGAGGTTAAGAGAAACCGCGAGGACGATGCTGTATGCTATCTGTGTAAGCATAAGAGAGGTGGAGCCCTTTACCGTGCCCGTAAACGCGATCACGGAAAAAGGAACCGCGAGGGCGAGAAGGATCATATAGTTTATCCAGTGCTTAAGCTTGAACTTTTTCATATTATACCTTCTCCCTTCTGGTCTTACCCATAAGTCCCGTGGGACGAACCATGAGAATGAGTATAAGCAAGCCGAATTCTATTGCAGTGGTGTAAGGTGCTAAAACGGGTATACTTGAGCATACCTTTTCGATAACGCCAAGAAGGATACCGCCTACCATTGCGCCGGGGATGGAGCCGATACCGCCGATAACCGCCGCGGTGAACGCCTTTATGCCGGGCATTGCGCCGAGAGTGGGGCTGACAGCGGGGATCTGCATAAGATAAAACACGGAAGCGCAAGCCGCCAGCGCGGAGCCGATGGCAAAGGTAAGGGTGATAATGCCGTTTACGTTAATACCCATGAGGGAAGCCGCCGCTCTGTCCTCGGAAACGGCAAGCATTGCGGTGCCCGCCTTGGTCCTAGTGATGAACAGAGAAAGTCCCACCATAATAACAACGCAAAGACCGAGAGTGAGCAGAGAAGAAATACTTATGGATATACCCATCAACTCAAGAGTGCCCCAGTTGCCGATGGAAACGGGAATGGTGCCCGCACCGAAAATGAGCTGAGAAACGCTCTGAAGCAGGTAGCTGACGCCGATAGCGGTAATAAGCACCGCCAAGGGAGATGCGCCGCGGAGAGGACGGTACGCCACTCGCTCGGTAAGCACGCCAAGCAGTGTACATACGATAACAGCCACTATAACCGCGGGAACGGTATGCCCCGTAAGAGCCAGAGTGGTGTAAACAGCGTACGCACCTACCATTATAATATCGCCGTGTGCGAAGTTAAGCATCTTCGCAATACCGTATACCATTGTGTAGCCCAGTGCTATAAGGGCGTATATTCCGCCTAAGCAAAGGCCGTTGATAAGTGTATTCATAAATACTCCTAAAGCAAGAATTCGCAGAAAGGCAAAGTAAACGTAACTTTGCCCTTCTGCAAAAATTCAGTTGATCAAATTATAAATTAGTCGCGATCTACGATAACGACCTGAGGATCCTTTTCGCAGGAGCCCTCTACGGTCCAGGTCATACCCTTGCCGGTAAGACCGTCGTACTTGAAGGTGCCGCCGGTGAGAACGGGACGGAGAAGGTCTGCAAGGTCTGCAGCGGAGATCTTAACGTCGTTAACGCCTGCTGCCTTCATTGCTTCGTAGAGGATCATAACAGCGTCGTAGCCGTCTGCCGCAAACTGGTTGGGAGCTTCGCCGTACTTCTTTTCGAATGCGTCAACGAATGCCTTGATGTCTGCGTCGGGGCTTTCAACATCAAAGGGAGTGATGTAGCTTACCTGAGCGGTAACGGTATCGTCAAGCTGATCCTTGATGCCGTCAAGACCGTCGCAACCGAATACGGGTACGTTGAAATCAAGCTGAGCTGCCTTCTTGCAAACGAGAGCTGCTTCGGTGTAATAGAAGGGGAGGAAGAGAACGTCGCAACCCTTTGCCTTAAGCTCGGAAACCTGAGTGGAGAAATCCTTATTGGTTTCCTTGGTAAAGCTGTATACGAAGTAATCGGTATCCTTAACCTTGTTAAGCTTGGTCATTTGAGCCTCGAAGGCTTCGTAAAGACCGGTGGAGTAAGGATCGCTGGTATCGTAGATAACGCCGATCTTGGAGTAGGTCTCAACGAGCCGGTCTGCTGCGAGGGTGCCCTGCTGAGCGTCGCCGAAGCATACGCGGAATGCGTTTTCGCCGGTTTCGATTACGTTTTCTGCGGAAGCGGAGGGAGTCATAAAGAGAACTCCGTCGCCCTCAGCCTCTGCTGCGAAGGATGCGCAGGAGCCGGAGGTAACGCTGCCGATGGAAGCCTGCATACCCTTCTCAAAGAGAGAGGTGTAGCCGGTAGCCGCCTTGTCTGCGGCTGCCATATCGTCAACCATTTCGAAGGAGAAGAGCACGCCGTTGAGGCCGCCTGCGTTATTGATCTCTTCAATAGCAAGCATTGCGCCGCGCTGAACTGCTACGCCGTACACGGAAGCGTCGCCGGTAAGAGGACCGGTAGAGCCGATAACGTAAGTGGTGTTGTTTGCGGTATAGTTTGCTTCACCGCAAGCGGTAGCGCAGAGGAGGCAGAAGGTAAGTGCCAGAACCGCGCATACGATTCTTGTGAAGTTTTTCATAATTTGTGTTCCTTTCTGAATAAGCACAAAATAAATTTTAACCCATTGTATACTCGTCTTCCGGTTTTGTCAAGCCCTTTTTGAATAAAAAATTAACTTTTTTGCTGTTTTTTGCATATTAACACGGCGAATACCTGAAAAATCCCTTTATTTTTTGAATAAATAAACCTAAACGGTTAACGTTATGCATATTTTACCGCCGCAAAAGAAGTATTGGTGAAAAAAACAAAAATGAATTGGTTTGAAAGTGCAATTTCGTCATAAAAAATATTGCGACGGTATTTACTTTTTCTTCAATATATGTTAATATGTATGAGTAATAACGAATCGCTTTGTTACTGACGGTTTTTTGCGAATCAACGCAAGGGAGCAAGGCGAAATAATGCCGACCGTCTGGGCAGCCCAAAGCGTGTTTTTTTTAAAAGCGGCAGAGGACTGTCCTTTTTTGATTTTTGTTTTTATATTGGGAGGTTTTTATGAAAAAAGTTGCAATTATAATGGGAAGCGACAGTGATATGCCCGTAGTATCCAAGGCTGCGGACGTTCTTGACGCTTTGGGAATACCCTATACGATGCGCGTGTTATCGGCACACAGAACGCCGGAGCAGGTGCGTCTTTTTGCTATGGAAGCACGTGACAACGGCTACGGCGTGATGATATGCGCCGCAGGTATGGCGGCTCACCTTGCAGGTGCCGTTGCCGCCGCTACCACTCTGCCCGTTATCGGAATTCCCATAAGCGGAAGCAAATTCAACGGTCTGGACGCCCTCCTTTCAACGGTACAGATGCCCTCCGGCATACCCGTTGCCACCGTCGCCGTTGACGGAGCGGTAAACGCCGCACTTCTCGCCGCACAGATGATAGCTCTTTCCGACGAAGAACTGGCCGCAAAGCTGGACGCAAAGAGAGTTTCTGACGCGGAAAAGGTTCTGGCAAAGGACGCCGCGGTAAACGGACGGTAAGCACAACACAGGCAAAAGAAAGGTAGTATACACGTTATGGGTGGTTTTTTCGGCGCCGCTTGCAAGGGCGATGCTATTGAGGACGTTTTTTTCGGTACAGACTATCATTCCCATCTGGGTACCCGCCGCGGAGGTATGGCGGCATTTGATCCCAAGAGAGGACTTCAGCGAGATATTCACAATATCGAAAACTCGCCCTTCAGAACGAAGTTTGAGCATATTTTTGATGAAATGACGGGAACCTCCGCCATCGGTTGTATAAGCGACAGCGATCCCCAGCCCTTGATTATTCGCTCGGCTTTGGGTAAATTTGCAATTTGTACCGTGGGAGTTATTAATAATTCCGACGAGCTTATAGATAAATATTTCAGCGCAAGCAGCGGACACTTCAACGCTATGACCGGCGGAGCGGTAAACTCCACCGACCTTGCCGCCGCGCTTATAAGCCGCAAGGAAAACTTTGTTGAAGGCATAAAGTTTGTTCAGGAGCTTATTGAGGGAAGCCTTTCACTCCTCATATTGAAAGACGACGGCGGAATTATTGCCGCACGCGATAAATTGGGCAGAACTCCTCTGCTGATAGGAAAAAACGAAAACGGATATTGTGCCTCCTTTGAATCCTTTGCGTACCAAAAATTGGGTTACAAGGACGTATGCGAATTGGGCCCCGGTGAAATAGTTGAAATTACCAAGGACGGTATGACAAGACTTGCGGAGCCGGGCAAGGAAATGAAGATATGCGCATTTCTTTGGTCTTATTACGGTTACTCCTCCTCCAGCTACGAGGGGGTCAACGTAGAGCTTATGCGCTACCGCAACGGCGAGATAATGGCTGAACATGACAAAAAGTGCGGTGTGGCTCAGGATCTGGATTACGTAAGCGGTATGCCGGATTCCGGTGTTCCCCACGCTATTGGATATGCGAACAAAAACGCCGCGCCTTTTTCCCGTCCCTTTATTAAATATACTCCCACCTGGCAAAGAAGCTTTACTCCCGCAAAGCAGGTAGACAGAAACCGTATTGCAAAAATGAAGCAGATCCCCGTGCCCGAGCTTATTCGGGACAAAAAGCTGCTTTTTGTGGACGATTCTATAGTAAGAGGCACGCAGCTGAAGGAAACCGTGGATTTTCTTTACGATAACGGTGCAAAGGAAGTGCATATGAGAAGCGCCTGCCCGCCTATAATGTATAACTGCAAATACCTTAACTTTTCCAGGGGAAGAAGCGAAATGGAGCTTATCGCCAGACGCACCATTGCTGAGCTGGAGGGCGACGAAGGCTTGAAGCATATTGACGAATATCTGGATTCTTCTTCCGAAAGAGGCAGAAAATTAAGAAATACTATTTGCGAGAAGTTCAAATTCTCATCTCTCGATTTCCAGTCCCTTGAGGGTATTATAGAAGCTATCGGCTTGCCCGAATGTAAACTCTGCACTTACTGCTGGACCGGCAAAGAATAATCACCCCACAAAAGTTTTTTCAGATAAGGAAGGGTGTTTCACGAAACACCCCTGAAGCCAAAAGAATATACCGTGAAAAACGCTTTTGCGGGGACCCCGAAAAAAAATCACCCCTAAAATGCTTTCGCATTTTTGGGGACCCCGAGAAAAAGTCACCACTAAATTAAAAATCACTTGCCGTTTTAACGGCAGAAGGAGAAAATATTATGCATTCACAGTCTTATTCCGAAAGCTACGCTACTGCCGGCGTTGATATCACCGCGGGCTACAAAGCCGTTGAGCTTATGAAGAAGCACGTTGCACGCACCCGTAACGAGGGCTGTCTTGACGACGTTGGCGGATTCGGCGGCTGCTTCGGGCTGAATATCGCAGGAATGGACGAGCCCGTGCTCGTTTCCGGTACTGACGGTGTCGGCACCAAGCTCAAGCTTGCAATACTTACCGACAAGCACGATACTATCGGTATCGACTGCGTGGCTATGTGCGTTAACGACGTTATCTGCGTCGGCGCAAAGCCTCTCTTCTTCCTTGATTATATTGCTTGCGGAAAGAACGTGCCCGAGCGCATTGCAGAGCTTGTTGCAGGCGTTGCGGAGGGATGCGTTCAGTCCGGATGCGCCCTTATCGGCGGTGAGACCGCAGAGCATCCCGGTATGATGCCCGAAAACGAATACGACCTTGCGGGCTTTACCGTAGGCGTGGTAGACAAAAAGAAAATCATCGACAACACGAAAATGGCGGCAGGGGACGTTATTATAGCCCTTCCCTCCACGGGTATCCACTCCAACGGATTTTCTCTGTGCCGCAAGGTGTTCGATATAGATAATAATAACCCCAACCTTTACGTCCCCCGCGAGGAATTGGACGGCAAAACGGTGGCGGAGGCGCTGCTCGTTCCCACCAGAATATACGTTAAGCCAGTCCTTGCTCTTCTTGAAAAGGTTAACGTAAAGGGCATATCCCATATTACCGGCGGCGGCTTTTACGAAAATATTCCCCGCTCCGTTCCCGACGGACTTTGCGCAAATATCGACAGAAGCGCGGTAAAGGTGCTTCCCATATTCGAGGTTATTGCAAAGGACGGCAATATCCCCGAAAGAGATATGTTCAACACCTATAATATGGGCGTGGGAATGAGTATTGTGGTTTCTCCCGAGGACGTGGATACCGCACTCGAGGTGCTTAAAGCAAACGGCGAGGACGCCTACGTTATCGGAAGCATTTCCGAAGGAAACGAAAAAATAGTTATCGCTTAAGGAAAAGAAGATGGAAAAGACAAAAATAGCAGTCCTTGTTTCCGGCGGCGGAACAAATCTTCAAGCGCTTATAGACGCGCAAAACAGCGGTATTATAAACAGCGGCGAAATCGTTGCGGTAATATCCAACAAGCCCGACGTATACGCGCTGAAGCGCGCCGAAAACGCAGGTATAAAAGGCTACGTTGCCAATAAAAAAGAGCTTGGAAAAGGATTTGAAGCAGAGCTTATACGCATTATCGAGGACGTAAAGGCAGAAATAATAATCCTTGCGGGCTTTATGTGCATACTCAGCGAGAATTTTACAAAGCGGTATCCTGACCGTATAATAAACGTACATCCCGCACTTATCCCCTCTTTTTGCGGAGAAGGCTTTTACGGGCTTCACGTTCACGAGGCGGCTCTGGCAAAGGGTGTTAAGGTAACGGGTGCTACGGTACATTTCGTAAACGAGGTTTGCGACGGCGGCGAAATAATCGCCCAGAAAGCAGTTGAGGTAAAAGACGGCGACACTCCCGAAACGCTCCAAAGACGAGTTATGGAGGAGGCGGAGTGGATAATACTCCCCCTTGCGGCGGAAAAGGTTTCCGCACGGATAATGAAAGAAAAAGGAGAATAAGAAAATGAGCGTATACGAGTCTTACACAATAAACGAACTGGTTGGCAACAACCCCTACCCCGGCAGAGGTATTATTGCAGGTCTTGACGAAAGCGGAAAATATGCTGTTACCGCATACTTTATTATGGGCAGAAGCGAAAACTCCCGTAACCGTGTTTTTGCCGAGCGTGAAGACGGTGCAATTATTACCAAGGCTTTTGATGAAAGCAAGGTAAAAGACCCCTCTCTTATTATATATGCCGCTTGCAGAAAGTTTGAAAACAAGCTGATAACCACCAACGGCGACCAGACCGACACGGTATACGAGCATCTTGAAAAAGGTATGACCTTCGAGCAGGGACTTGAGACCCGTTGCTTTGAGCCTGATGCGCCCAATCTCACTCCCAGAATATCCATACTGCAGGATTTTGAAAACGGATATTCCTATAAATTGAGCATACTTAAATCCGCAGACCCCGAAGGAACCGCCTGCAACAGATTCACTTACTCCTATGCACCCACCGCAGGGCTTGGTCACTTTATCCACACCTATAACGCGGACGGAAACCCTCTCCCCACCTTCACCGGCGAGCCCAAGAGAGTAAAGATTTGCGGAGATATGGATTCCTTTGCGAACGAAGTATGGTCCTCTCTTAACGAAGAAAACAAGATATCCCTTTACGTAAGATACACCTGCCTTGCAGACGGAAGCAAGCAGGACGTTATAATAAACAAAAACGGTAATTAATAATGGACAGACACGACAGATACGTATCCCCTCTCTCCACCCGCTACGCAAGCGACGAGATGCAGTACGTTTTTTCGGATAACAACAAGTTCCGCACCTGGAGAAGGCTGTGGATATCCCTTGCAAAGGCGGAAAAGACGTGCGGTCTTAACATAACCGACGAGCAGATAGCGCAGATGGAAGCCCACAAGGACGACGTTGACTATGAAAAAGCGGCTGAGTGGGAGAAAAAGGTACGCCACGACGTTATGGCGCATATACACACCTTCGGCGAGCAGTGTCCCGAGGCAGAGCCTATTATCCACCTCGGTGCGACGAGCTGTTACGTTGGTGATAATACCGACGTCATCATTCTTAAGCAGGCATCCGAGATAGTGCTTAAAAAAGCCGCCGCGGTTATGAAGAACCTTGCGGAATTTGCCGAAAAATACAAGTCCCTCCCCTGCCTTGCATACACCCACCTTCAGCCTGCACAGCTTACCACCGTGGGCAAGCGCGCAACTCTGTGGATGTACGAGCTTGCAATGGATATACAAGAGCTTGAGCACAGAGTAAGCGAATTAAAGATGCTTGGCTCAAAGGGTACCACGGGTACGCAGGCAAGCTTTCTTGAGCTTTTCGGCGGTGACGAAGAAAAGGTAAAGCGCGTAGAAGACCTTATCGCCGCAGATTACGGTATGGGCGTAGTGCCCGTTTCGGGACAGACTTATTCGAGAAAGGTGGACGCATACTTCCTTTCCGTCCTTTCCGGATTTGCACAGAGCGCGTACAAGTTCTCAAACGATATTCGTCTGCTTCAGTCCTTTGAGGAGATAGAGGAGCCCTTCGGAAAGAATCAGGTAGGCTCTTCGGCAATGCCCTATAAGCGCAACCCCATGAGATGCGAGCGTATATCCGCCTTGGCAAGATACGTTATAACCGATTCACTGAACCCCGCCTTCACCGCAGGCACGCAGTGGTTTGAGCGCACCCTTGACGACAGCGCAAACAGAAGAATATCCACCTCGGAAGCGTTCCTTGCGGTGGATGCTATTCTTAACATTTATATAAACGTAACGAACGGAATGGTGGTATACGATAAGGTTATAAACCGCCGAGTAATGGAAAAGCTCCCCTTTATGGCTACCGAAAATATTATGATGCGCGCCGTTGAAGCGGGCGGTGACAGACAGGAATTGCACGAAAGACTGCGTGTTCACTCCCACGCCGCCGCGGCACAGGTAAAGCTTGAGGGCAAGGAAAACGACCTTATAAAGCGTATTGCCGCCGACGAAAAATTCGGGCTTACGGAAGAAGAAATTAATTCCCTGCTGCTTCCCGAAAAATATATAGGCAGAAGCGTGCATCAGACGGAAGAATTTATTGCTTCGGTAGCCAATCCCATAATAGAAAAATATTTTGTTGACGGCGCAGGCAGTGACTTGACAGTTTAAATCACCCCAAGAAAGGTTTTTAGATAAGTAGGGGCGATTCACGAATCGCCCGCAACAAACAAATCCATAATGTTAAAAACGCTTTCTCGGGGACCCCGAGAAACACCCGACAACACTCCGACAAAAAAGAGAGGTATAAACTAAATATGAAAGAATTTGTACTTAAATACGGCTGTAACCCCAACCAGAAGAATGCCAAAATATATATGGAAGACGGAACAGACCTGCCCGTTGAAATTCTTAACGGCAGACCGGGATATATAAACTTTCTCGATGCCTTCAATTCATGGCAGTTGGTAAAGGAGCTTGATGCGGCTCTTGGTATGCCTGCGGCAACCTCCTTCAAGCACGTTTCCCCTACCTCTGCCGCAGTGGGTAACCCTCTTTCCGAGGCACAGAAAAAGGCGTTCTTCGTTGACGATATAGAAGGTCTTGACGAAAGCCCTCTCGCCTGTGCTTATGCAAGAGCAAGAGGTACCGACAGACAGTCCTCCTTCGGCGACTGGATAGCTCTCTCCCGCCAATGCGACGCTACCACCGCTATGATAATAAAGCGCGAGGTTTCCGACGGTATTATCGCACCCGGCTACACCGACGAAGCACTTGAAATACTTAAATCCAAGCGCAAGGGCAGCTATAATATAGTAAAAATAGACCCCGACTACGTTCCCGCAGAGGCAGAAAAGAAGCAGGTGTTCGGCATAACCTTCGAGCAGGGCAGAAACAACCTTAAGATCGATCCCGAATGCCTTAACAACGTGGTCACCGAAAACAAGACTCTTTCCGATGAAGCAAAGCGCGACCTTGTTATCGCACTTATTACTCTTAAATACACACAGTCCAACTCCGTATGCTACGCTTATGACGGACAGGCTATCGGCGTAGGCGCGGGACAGCAGTCCCGTATACTCTGCACCCGTCTTGCGGGAAGCAAAGCGGACCTCTGGCACTTAAGACAGCACGAAAAATGCCTTAATCTCCCCTTTAAGGCTGATATCGGCAGACCCGACAGAGATAACTGCATAGATATTTACCTTTCCGAAAATCCCGATGAGATACTTGCAGACGGCCAATGGCAGAAATTCTTTACCGAATGTCCCGCAGTATTCACCAAGGCAGAGCAGAGAGCGTATCTGGATACCATCACCGGCGTATCTCTCGGCAGTGACGCGTTCTTCCCCTTCGGCGATAATATCGAACGCGGCAAGAGAAGCGGAGTTTCCTACGTGGCACAGCCCGGCGGAAGCGTAAGAGACGATCAGGTTATAGAAACCTGCAATAAGTACGGTATGGCAATGTGCTTTACCGGCACAAGACTGTTCCACCATTAATTTTTCCGGAGGTAAAACCGAAATATGAAGGTAATGGTAGTCGGCGGCGGAGGCCGCGAGCACGCTATAATAAAAGCGCTTAAAAAGAGCAGTGAGATAACCGAGCTTTACGCACTTCCCGGAAACGGCGGTATTGCAAAAGACGCAACCTGCGTAAATATCGGCGCGAAGGACCTTGACGGAATAGTTAATTTTGCATTGGAAAACAACGTAGATTACGCAGTGGTGGCACCCGACGATCCTCTGGTTCTCGGCGCTTGCGACAGACTTCGTGAAAAGGGTATTTCCTGCTTCGGGCCCTCCAAGGCGGCGGCGCAGATCGAGGGAAGCAAGGTCTTTTCCAAAAATCTTATGAACAAATACGGTATTCCCACTGCAAAGGCAGAATGCTTTTCCGATGCGGACAAAGCGCTTGAATACGTCAGGTCCTGCCCCGTTCCCACTGTCGTAAAGGCAGACGGACTTGCTCTCGGTAAAGGCGTTGTTATTGCCGAAACAAGAGAAGAAGCTGTGCAGGCAGTAAAGGAAATGATGCTTGACAACCGTTTTGGCGACAGCGGAAAGAATATTATTATAGAAGAGTTCCTTACTGGTCCCGAGGTATCCGTATTGGCGTTTACCGACGGAAAGACCGTTTTTCCCATGGTTTCCTCCATGGACCACAAGCGCGCAAAAGATAACGACGAGGGGCTTAACACCGGCGGTATGGGAACAGTTGCTCCCAACCCCTATTACACCTCCGATATGGCGGAAAGATGTATGAAGGAAATTTTCCTTCCCACCATCGACGCTATGAATAAAGAGGGCTGTCCCTTCAGCGGATGTCTGTACTTCGGACTTATGCTTACTCCCGCAGGCCCCAAGGTTATTGAATATAACTGCCGTTTCGGAGATCCCGAAACTCAGGTAGTCCTTCCCCTTCTTGAAAGCGATCTGTTTACCGTTATGCGCGCCGTAAGCGACGGAAAATTAAGTGAATGCGAGGTAAAATTTGCTTCAAAGCACGCTTGCTGTGTTATTCAGGCGTCAAAGGGATACCCCGGAAAATACGAAAGCGGTTACGAGATAAAGCAGGTAGGAGAAATAGACGGCGAGGTCTACTACGCAGGCGCGAAAATAACCGACGGAAAGCTGGTTTCCGCAGGCGGACGTGTGCTTGGCGTTACCTGCATCGGAGATACACTGGGCGAAGCGATAGAAAAAGCATACGCCGCGACAAAAAATATAGGCTTTGAAAACGCTTACTTCCGCAAGGATATAGGCGCGAGAGCAATGAAAGCGAAGGTCTGATATATGGTATACAGATTATTTGTAGAAAAAAAGCAAGGTCTTACCCTTGAAGCAGATGCATTAAAGGCAGATATTAACGGTCTGCTTGGCATAAAAGGCGTTACCGAAGTAAAGCTGCTTAACCGCTACGATGCAGAGAATATAAGCGAGGAAAACTTTAAAAAGGCGGTTTCCGCAGTATTTTCCGAGCCTCAGCTTGATAACGTGACCTATGAATTTCCTTATACGGATGCGGACACCGTATTTGCGTCCGAATATCTGCCCGGTCAGTTTGATATGCGTGCGGACAGCGCGGCGCAGTGTATACAGCTTATGTCCTGCGGCGAAAAGCCTCTTATACGCAGTGCCAAGGTATACGCCATTTACGGCGAAATTACCGAGGAGCAGAAAAAAGAGATAATAAAATACGTTATCAACCCCGTGGAAAGCCGCGTGGCTTCTATGGACAAGCCCGAAACCTTGGTGACCGAATACGATATTCCCACCACCGTGCCCGTGCTTGAGGGCTTTATAACCATGTCCGATGAGGATGCGGTAAAGCTCGTAGGCGAATACGGCTTGGCAATGGACGGCGACGACGTTATATTCTGCCGCGATTACTTCCGCAGTGAGGGAAAAGACCCCACTATGACGGAATTACGCGTTATCGACACATACTGGTCCGACCACTGCAGACACACCACCTTCCTTACGGAAATAGATTCCGTAAAGACGGATGATCCCATTATCCTTGCTTCTTACGAGGATTATAAAAACACCAGAAGAGAGCTTAACAGGGTTAAGCCCGAAACGTTGATGGATATCGGCACTATCGGAGCAAGATATCTTAAGGCAAAGGGACTTCTTACAAAGCTTGACGAAAGCGAAGAGATCAACGCCTGCACCGTTAAAATGGTGGTTGAAACTCCCAACGGCAAAGAGGATTGGCTGTTGCTCTTTAAAAACGAGACCCACAACCATCCCACCGAGATAGAGCCCTTCGGCGGTGCGGCTACCTGTATCGGCGGCGCTATACGCGATCCCCTTTCGGGACGCTCCTACGTTTACGCGGCAATGCGCGTTACGGGCGCGGCTGACCCCACAAAGCCTCTTTCCGAAACTCTCCCCGGCAAGCTTCCCCAGAGAAAGATAGTAACCACCGCGGCGGCAGGTTATTCCTCCTACGGTAACCAGATAGGTCTTGCCACCGGTCAGGTCGACGAAATATACCATCCCGGCTACGTTGCAAAGCGTATGGAGATCGGCGCAGTTCTCGGTGCCGCTCCCGCAGAAAACGTACGCAGAGAATGCCCCGCACCCGGCGACAAGGTTATACTTATCGGCGGCAGAACGGGACGTGACGGCTGCGGCGGCGCAACCGGATCATCAAAATCCCACACTGCACAATCCCTCACCGCTTGCGGTGCAGAGGTGCAAAAGGGTAACGCTCCCGAGGAAAGAAAATTACAGCGTCTGTTCCGCAACAAGGAAGCTTCTCTTATGATCAAGCGTTGTAACGACTTCGGCGCAGGCGGTGTATCCGTTGCCGTAGGCGAATTGGCGGCGGGACTTAAAATAAACCTTAACGCAGTACCCAAAAAGTACGAAGGACTTGACGGTACCGAGCTTGCAATATCCGAAAGCCAGGAAAGAATGGCGGTAGTTGTCGCTTCCGAGGACGTAGACGCATTTATCGCCCTTGCAGACAAGGAAAACCTTGAAGCCACCGTTATTGCGGAGGTTACCGAGGAGCCCCGTTTGCGTATGGAGTGGAACGGCGTTACCACCGTTGACCTTTCAAGAGAATTTCTGGATTCCAACGGCGCGGCAAAGCATATTACCATATCCCCTGCTCCCGCAGTATGTAATTACTGCAAGAAGATGCCCAACGGAAGCTTTGAGGAAAATATACTTTCCGTTGCAACCGACCTTAACATATGCTCAAAGCGCGGACTTTCCGAGCGTTTTGACTCCACCATCGGCACGGGCGCGGTGCTTATGCCCTTCGGCGGTAAGAAACAGCTCACTCCCCCTCAGTCTATGGTAACCCTTATTCCCCTTGAGCATGGCAGAACCGACAGCTGTTCCTATATGGCGTACGGCTACAACCCCTATATAAGCGAGATCTCTCCCTACCACGGCGCGTATCTTGCAGTGACCGAATCCGTTGCAAAGTTAGTTGCCACCGGCGCATCCTTCAAGGACGTATATCTTTCCTTCCAGGAATACTTTGAAAAGCCTCTTAAGGACCCCGTACGCTGGGGCAAGCCCTTCTCCGCACTTCTTGGCGCGCTCCGCGCACAGAAGGAATTGAAGGTTGCTTCCATCGGCGGCAAGGACTCCATGTCCGGCTCCTTTGAGGATATAAACGTGCCTCCCACCTTGGTTTCCTTTGCCGTTACCGACGGTAAGGCGCAGGAGGTAGTATCCCCCGAATTCAAGGGTGCGGGACACAGAATAGTACATCTCGTCCCCCCTTACGGCAAGGACAAGCTTCCCGTAGGCGAGGATATGGTAAATCTCTTTAATATGGTAACCGACCTTATCAGAAGCGGAAAGGCGCTTTCCGTATGGACACCCGTTTCCGGCGGTGCTATGGAAGCGATCATCAAAATGTCCGCAGGTAACGGTATCGGCGTGGATATTGACGATAATTATCCCGATTCCCTGCTTTACGGTTATTCCTACGGCTCCTTCATAATCGAGCTTTCCGACGATGCGGAGGATATGGCTGTTCTTCTGGGTACTACAAACGATACCCGCTCCTTCAGCCGTAAGAGCGAAAGGGTTTGCCTTGACAAGGTTATAAACGCTTGGGAGGACAAGTTAGAGAGCGTTTACTCCTGCAACATTCAGCAGGGCGGAAAGGATATTCCCGCCTTTGGCTTTGAGGCAACCGAGCGTGTTGCTCCTCATATTTCCTGCGTTAAGCCCAAGGTGCTTATACCCGTATTCCCCGGCACAAACTGCGAATACGATACTGCACGGGCACTTGAGGATGCAGGTGCGGCACCCGAAATATTCGTTATAAACAACCTTACCGGCAAGGGCGTTGAAAGAAGCGCAGAGCAGTTCGCTTCTCTTATCGACCAAAGCCAGATTATATTCGTTCCCGGCGGATTTTCCGGCGGTGACGAGCCTGACGGTTCGGGTAAATTCATTACCGCATTCTTCCGCGGTGAAAACGTAAAGCAGGCAGTTAACCGCTTGCTTAAGGACCGCGACGGACTTATGTGCGGTATATGTAACGGATTCCAGGCGCTTGTAAAGCTCGGCCTCGTTCCCTACGGCGAAATAAGAGATCCCGACGAAAATGCGCCCACCCTTACCTTCAACACCATTTCCCGCCACCAATCCCGCCTTGTCAAGACGAGAGTTTGCTCCAACAAATCTCCCTGGCTTGCGGAAACCAAGGTTGGCGAGGTATATACCGTTCCCATTTCCCACGGCGAGGGCAGATTCTTTGCCGACGACGCTACCGTAAAGGCACTTGCCGAAGCGGGACAGATAGCTACACAGTACGTTGATGCAGAGGGCAACCCCACCTCGGATATACGCTTTAACCCCAACAACAGCACCTTCGCTATCGAGGGTATCACCTCGCCCGACGGACGCGTACTTGGTAAGATGGGACATTCCGAGCGTGTTTCCTCCAATCTTTACCGCAACGTGCCCGGCGTATACGATATGGGACTGTTCAGATCCGCAGTTAAATACTTTAAATAAATAAAAAAAAGGAGTAGGAGATCAATATGCTTACCGACATCGAAATAGCGCAGTCAGTGAAGCTGCGCCACATAAGCGAGATTGCCGAAAAGGCAGGCATCCCCGAAGAATATCTTGAGCTTTACGGAAGAAACAAGGCTAAAATAGACCTTGCTCTGCTTAAGGATTCCGAAAAGGAAAACGGAAAGCTCATCCTTGTCACCGCAATGACTCCCACCCCCGCAGGTGAAGGAAAGACCACCACTACCATAGGTCTTGCCGACGGTCTTGCCCGTATCGGCAAAAACGTAATGTTGGCTCTCCGTGAGCCGTCGTTGGGTCCCGTCTTCGGCGTAAAAGGCGGCGCGGCAGGCGGCGGTTGGGCACAGGTTGTGCCTATGGAGGATATAAACCTCCACTTCACCGGCGATTTTCACGCTATCGGCGCGGCAAACAATCTGCTTGCCGCTATGCTTGATAACCACATTTATCAGGGCAATTCACTTAATATCGACCCCCGCCGTATCACGTGGCACCGCTGTGTGGATATGAACGACAGACAGCTCCGCTTCGTTACCGACGGCTTGGGCGGAAGAGTTAACGGCGTTCCCCGCGAGGACAGCTACGATATAACCGTTGCCTCTGAAATCATGGCAGTCCTCTGTCTTGCAAGCGATATTACCGACCTTAAAGAGCGTATTTCCCGCATAGTTGTGGGCTATACCTACAATGACGAGCCCGTTACCGCAGGCGACCTTAAGGCTGCAGGAGCAATGACGGCACTGCTTAAGGACGCATTGAAGCCCAACCTCGTTCAGACGCTGGAGGGAACTCCCGCTATAGTACACGGCGGTCCCTTTGCCAACATCGCACACGGCTGTAACTCTGTTACCGCTACCAGAATGGCGTTAAAGTTAGGCGATTACGCCGTAACCGAAGCAGGCTTCGGCGGTGACCTGGGCGCAGAAAAGTTCCTCGATATCAAGTGCCGCGTTTCGGGTCTTAAGCCCGATGCGGTGGTAATCGTCGCAACCGTACGCGCTCTCAAGATGCACGGCGGCAAGGCAAAGACCGAGCTTAATACCGAGGACCTTGAAGCTCTCGGAAAGGGACTTCCCAACCTGCTCCGCCACGTAAGCAATATTAAAAACGTATACGGACTTCCCGCAGTGGTTGCGGTAAACCGCTTCCCTACCGATACGGACGCCGAAATAGACCTCGTTATAGCGAAGTGCAAGGAGCTTGGCGTTAACACGGTGCTTTCCACCGTATGGGCAGAGGGCGGCAAGGGCGGTATGGCTCTTGCGGAAGAGGTGGTACGCCTATGCGAATGTGAAAACAACTTCCGCTTCAGCTATGAAAGCGAGCTTTCCATTGAGGAAAAGATAGAAGCCGTTGCCAAAAAGGTTTACGGCGGTGACGGTATTACCGTTCTCCCCGCCGCAAAGAAGCAGATAGCCCGCCTTACCGAGCTTGGCTACGGAAGCTTACCCGTTTGTATTGCAAAGACACAGTACAGCTTTTCCGACGATCCCACGAAATTGGGCGCGCCCGAAAACTTTGTAATAACCGTGAAGAACGTGCGCATTTCCGCAGGCGCGGGCTTTATAGTAGTCCTCACCGGCGATATTATGACTATGCCGGGACTTCCCAAGGTTCCCGCCGCAGAGAAAATCGACGTGGACGAAAACGGAAAAATAACCGGACTTTTCTAAAAACACCCCAAGAGGCCTTACGGCTTCTCGGGAACCCCGATAATCACCCCAAGAAGCCTTACGGCTTCTCGGGGACCCCGAGAACAAAAATCACCCCGTATTGGGGTGATTTTTTTACTGATTTTCGATTATGCTTCTTGCAACGTGGACGCCGCTGGCAGAGGCGTGGGACAGCGAATGGGTTATACCGCTTCCGTCGCCTATGATATAAAGTCCCTTATAGCAGGATTCAAGGTTGGAATCCACCTCCACCTCCATATTATAAAACTTTACCTCTACTCCGTAAAGGAGAGTATCGTCGTTGGCGGTGCCGGGGGCAACCTTATCAAGGGCGTATATCATTTCTATAATACCGTCAAGTATACGCTTTGGCAGTACGAGACTGAGATCGCCGGGAGTCGCCTTTAAGGTGGGGGTGATAAAGGCTTCCTCTATTCTGCTCGGGGTGGAGCGCCGTCCCCGTATAAGATCACCGAAACGCTGAACTATAACTCCCCCGCCCAGCATATTGCTGAGTCGGGCGATAGATTCGCCGTAGCCGTTGGAATCCTTGAAGGGCTCGGAAAAATGCTTTGCCACCAGAAGGGCGAAATTGGTGTTTTCGGTCTGTTTTTTCTTGTCCTCGTAGCTGTGACCGTTTACGGTGATTATACCGTTGGTGTTTTCGTTTACCACCGCGCCCTTGGGGTTCATACAGAAGGTACGTACCTTGTCGCCGTATTTTTCGGTACGGTATACTATTTTGCTTTCGTACAATTCGTCGGTAATATGTGAGAACACCGCCGCGGGAAGCTCCACACGCACGCCGATATCCACGCGGTTGGAGCTGGTGGGAATATTCAATTCGCCGCAGATACGCTCCATCCACTTGCTTCCGCTTCTGCCCACGGAAACTATACATTTTTCGCAGGTGTGCACGGTGTCGCCGCAGTATACCTCGTAGCCTCCGTCAACGGCTTTTATGGTGTCTACGGGGGTATCGAAATAAAAATCTACCTTGTCCTTCAAAAAGGCGTATATGTTTTCAAGGACCACGTAGTTTATATCCGTGCCGAGATGGCGGACGGATGCGTCCAGCAGGTGAAGATCGTGGGTGATGCACTCCTTTTTGAACTTGGTGCCTGCGGTGGAATAAAGCTTGGTGCCCTCTCCGCCGTAGCGCATATTTATTTCATCAACGTATTTCATAAGGTCAAGGGCTTGCTTTTTGCCGATATACTCGTACAGCGTGCCGCCGAAATCGTTGGTGATATTGTACTTTCCGTCGGAAAATGCGCCCGCACCGCCGAATCCGCTCATAATAGAGCAGGACTTGCACTTTATGCAGGTCTTTATTTTTTCGCCGTCGATGGGACAGCGGCGCTTGTTCAAGGGATGTCCCGCCTCGAAAACCGCAATTCTTTTATCGGGCGACTTTGAAGCAAGCTCGTAGGCAGAAAATATACCGCCCGGTCCCGCACCGATGATTATTACGTTATAGTTCATATTTCTCCTCCAAAAATTAAAAGGGGTTGACTGCAAAAGCTTGTAGTCAACCCTTTTCGGTGGTTGGTAGAAACGCTCACCCGTATCGTGAGCATATACAAAGACTAAAAAACTTATTTATCAAGTGCGATGCCCAGCTTTGCAAGCTTGTTGCCGAGGAAGTCTACTGCCATCTTGATATCTGCAGCGGGATCCTCACCGCACTCACGCTCGATGGTGAGATAGCCGTTGTAGCCGATCTTGTTAAGAGCCGCAAGGTAATTATCCCAATCTACTCCGCCCTGTCCGAGAGGAACCTCAAGCCAGCCGTGCTTGGTAGTATCGGTAACGATACCGTCCTTTGCATGGGTGTGAACGATATAATCCTTAAGTACGTCAACAGCCGCAACGGGATCGTCGTGAGCAACCATAACGAGGTTTGCGGGGTCAAGATTTACGCGCATACCCTTTGCTCCGAGAGAATCAAGGAAAGCCTTGAGTACGGGAGCCTTTTCGGTACCGGTTTCTGCTGCGAAAACAGAGCCGATGCTGTCTGCATACTCGGCAAGAGTGCGTGCGTTGGTACGGATAAGGTCCATACGTGCGTCTTCCTCAAGATACAGATGGCCGATATGGGTGGTAACGATGTTACAGCCAAGCTCTTTTGCGGAATAAAGAACCTTCTTGGATTTTTCAACCACCTCGGGATGGTCAAGGTCAAGACCGAAGTCGCCGCAGATAGCGGAGAAAACGAGACCGTTAGAGGACATGATATCCTTGATCTCCGCAACTCTTGCGGGAGTCATATTCTCTGCCACGAAATCACCGAAGGTGAGGTACTTCTGGATACCGCTTGCGCCGAGGTCGGACGCTCTCTTTACGGAAGCGGGAAAATCGAGAAGAAGGGAATCGGAAATAATACCTATTTTCATTTTGTTTTTTCCTCCATATACTTGTAGGTGTTTTTGTTTTAAAAAAATATTTCTTTTCAACTATATAATACCACACTTTTTTTGCAAATGTGAATACCGTTTTGCATTTTTATCTTGCCTTTTTTACGTTGAGGCATTATAATAAACATATAATAATGAAAGGGAGTTGTTTTATAATGTTGCTTAACCGATTACTTGACGGAATTGAATATTCTTCTTACGGCAATCTTGACGTGGAAGTAGAGGATATTGTTTACGATTCCCGCGTCGCCCGCCCCAACACCGCCTTCGTCTGCATAGTAGGCTTCCAGCTTGACGGGCATAACTACGCACAGAGCGCATACGAAAAGGGCGCCCGTGTTTTCGTTGCACAAAGAGAGCTTGACCTTCCCGAGGACGCTACCGTTATCATAACGGAGGATAACAGAAAGACCTTGGCGCTTATGTCCGCAAACCTTTTCGGTCATCCTGCAAAGGAGCTGTTTACCATAGGTATTACCGGCACCAAGGGAAAGACCAGCACCAGCTATATGCTTAAGTCCGTATTTGAGAAGGCGGGCGAAAAGGTAGGCATTATCGGCACTACGGGCATTATTTACGGTGATACGGTAATCAAGACCAATAACTCCACGCCCGAAAGCTATATTATACACAAATATTACCGCGAAATGGTAAAGGCAGGCTGTACCGTCGCTATTATCGAGGCTACGTCCCAAGGCTTTATGCTTGACCGTACCTATGGCATCAACTTTGATATCGGCTTGTTTACCAACCTTTCTCCCGACCATATCGGTGCAAACGAGCACAAGGATTTTTCCGATTACCTTAACTGCAAGAAAAAAATATTCGACCAGTGCGGCAAGGTCTTCGTCAACCGCGACACCGAATATTACAAGCGCATAAAGGAAAATATCCCCCGCGAAAGATTCGTTACCTTCGGATTTTTCGGGGATGCCCAGATAAACGCGGAAAACCTCAACTTCGTTTCAGGCGACCACAGACTTATCACCGAATTCGACTGCCGTGACAGCGAGGGACTCCACCACTTCCGTATTTCACAGCCCGGTGAGTTTTCAGTGTACAACGCGCTGGCGGTGATCGCCTGCGCAAGACATCGCGGCGTGCCCTACGAGGTTATTGAGGAAGGACTTAAAAATACCTATATCCGCGGCAGAATGGAAATAATCCCCGGCACCGTGGGCTACACCGTTATGATCGACTTTGCCCACAACGAGTTTTCCGTTCAAAGCCTCTTCGAAACCATTATAAAATATTCGCCCAAGAGAATAGTTGCGGTATTCGGCTGCGGCGGAAACAGAAGTAAATTGCGCAGATATTCCATGGGTGAGGTTATCGGCAAATACGCAGACCTTTCCATTATAACCGAGGATAACAACCGCTACGAAAAAATAGAGGATATCGTTGCCGATATCCTCGTGGGTATGAAAAAGACGGACGGAAAATACGTAGTCATAAACAAGCGCAAGGACGCCATTGAGTACGCCCTTGAAAACGCCAAAGAAGGCGACGTTATAATGCTGGTAGGAAAGGGACACGAGGATTATATCGAGGAAAACGGTGTCCGCACCTACTTCAGCGAGCGCGAGGTGGTCGAAGACTACTTGAGACGCGCCTCCAAGTAATTTATCGTAAAGCCTTTTTCCGAAAACTTTTCTTCGTATTCGGTTTTTATATTATCCTTTGAGAGCATCTCGTCGTTGTGCAGGTCGTAGCACACGTTGGAAAGGGTATAACCGCATTCAACGAAGGTCTCAAGTGAATATTCAAAAAGTCCGATATTATCGGTCTTAAAGTAAATGACAGCGTCGGGAGCGAGCAAGCCTTTGTACATTTCCAAAAAGGCGGGGCTTGTTAACCGACGCTTTGCATTTCGCTTTTTGGGCCAAGGATCGGAAAAGTTGAGATAAATGGTATTTACGGAATGAGGGGGCAAAAGAGAGCCAAGCTCCTTTGCGTCGCCGTTGTGGAAGCGCACGTTGGTAAGGGAAGCTGCAAAGGCTTTTTCCATTGCCATCATATTTACGTCGGTAACGCGCTCAAAGGCGATAAAGCTTTCTTCGGGGTACTGTGCCGCCTTCCCGCAGATAAACCTTCCCTTTCCGCAGCCGATCTCTATTGAAACATTGGTTTCCTCGCCGAAGGACGCGGGAATATCTATTTTACCGGTTTCGTCGGTTACCGCAAAAAGCTCCTTTACGTTTTCAAGACGGGTAACACGGTTTTTCTTGGGACGCATTCTCATATATATGTTCCTCTTTTATCTTTAAAAAAATATTTACTATATTTTACATTCCAAAAGGTTGTTTGTCAATGTATATCTTTTCTTTTAATGCGCAAAATAAGCACAAACCGAGAGGAGATATAAAAAATATGTTAATGGATAGAATTGCACTTATAATTTCGATAATCGGCTGTGTCAACTGGGGTCTTATCGGTATATTCAAGTTTGACCTTATTTCCTGGATATTCGGAAGCCAGGGCGCACTTGCCAGCCGTATAATCTATACCGTGGTCGCTCTTGCGGGACTGTGGTGCGTAAGCCTTCTGTTCCGTCCCCGCGAGGAGGAAGTCCCCGTAACGAGAGAAAACCATACCAATATAGATTAATAATACTATGAAAAAAGCACCCGAAACGGGTGCTTTTTGACTATTATTTGTTTTCGGTTATCTTCTTTGCGAGGTTTACAAGCTCGGTTTCATCGGACAGTTCGATAGTGCCTGCGTCTGCGGAAGCGGCGAAGACGGGATCGATAGGCAGACGGCAAACGGTATCTATATCGAAGCGGGCAGCGATATCGTCGATACGGCTTTCGCCGAAGATGGAGTGTACCTTACCGCAATCGGGACACTTGAAGGTGCTGAAGTTTTCAACTATACCCAGCACGGGCACGTTCATAAGGCGCGCCATATTCACAGCCTTTTCAACGATCATACCCACCAGCTCCTGAGGAGAGGTGACTACTACGATACCGTCGATAGGCAAGGACTGAAAGACGGTAAGGGGAACGTCACCCGTTCCGGGAGGCATATCAACGTACATAAAGTCAACGTCGTTCCAGACAACGTCGGTCCAGAACTGCTTTACAACTCCCGCGATGACGGGGCCGCGCCATACGACGGGGTCGGTCTCGTTGGGAAGAAGCAGATTAAGGGACATAACCTGAATACCCGTTTTGGTCACTGCGGGAAGCATACCCATTTCGGTGCCCATAGCCTTTTCGTGCAAGCCGAAGGCGTTGGGGATGGAGGGACCGGTAACGTCTGCATCAAGAATAGCGGTGTTATATCCAAGTCTGTTGGTATATACGGAAAGCAGAGAGGTAACCAAACTTTTACCTACGCCGCCCTTACCGCTTACCACGCCGATAACCTTGCCGACGCGGGAATAATCGTTTAATTTTTCTTTCATAGACTCCTTACGGCTTGAGCAGTTTTCGCCGCAGGAGGAGCAATCGTGTGTGCATTCACTCATAAAATAACATCTCCTTTACTTATATAATATACCCCTTTTTTTCGTAAATGTCAATTACGTAATTGACACTCATTGACAAAAGGTGTTTTTTAGTGTTATACTATACCCACGAAAGGGGATATGAACATGAAGACCCAAAGCTTTATTATAACAGGATACGACCGCGTTTTTGCGCCCGAGGGACTTATACTTTACCCCGCGGGAAAGGAAACGCGCCCGCTTGATGCCGACACATATAATTTCCGCAACGCATATATACTTGTTTTCGATAAGGACGGCAAGCTCTACGAGGGCGGAAACAGCCTTAATTCCGGCGAATACAGCGTGCAGAAGGCAGTTTGCGTGCCCGCAGAGGGATTTGCCGTTGCGTTCGGAAGCACACATCCGCTGTACGATTATTACCTCACCGCCACCGAGGGCGCGGTAATACACAATTCCACCATTTCCCTTATATATCCCATGAAGGCGGAATACGATACCGACGTGGCTATGCTCCGCATCACCGCAGAGCATTGCGGCAAGGAAAAGGCGGGAACGGAAAAATATCTTTTCGTGGGTAACTCCTGCACCTATATAAACGGAAACCCCATAAAGTTCAAGGGCTTGTGCAAGGCAGCAGGCAAGGAGGTTTCCGTGGATTACTGCACCTACGGAAGCGCATATTTTTACGAATACGCTGACGAAAGCCATCCCAGAGGACAGGCGCTCCGCAATATGCTTAAAAATAAAAAGTACGATTATATCGTGCTGCAGGACGGCACGCCCTGCGAATTGCACAAGCGTACCGAGGCGTTGGAGGTACTGCTTGAGCTGGTAAAGGAAAACGGTGCAAAGCCCCTTCTGTATATGCGCTACGGCTACGAGACCGACAAGGAAAAGCGTATTGCCGCCAACGCCGATATGTACGGCACCTTTATGATGATGAGCGATCTGTACAATATTCCCGTGGCTCCCGTTGCGTGGGCGTTTACCATGTGTATTCTTGACCATCCCGAGATAAATCTGTACGCAGACGATGAGGGACATCATTCCAAGGCGGGAAGCTATCTCGCCGCCTGCTGTTATCTCTATTCCTACTGCGGAATTTCGCCCGTAGGAAATACCTATACCGCGGGTATTGACGAAAAGACGGCGCTTATTCTTCAAAAGGTAGCGTTAAAGGCGTGCGCCAAGGACGAGCACGAGGAAATAAAAGAAGCGGCGCAAAAGGGCGTAAAAAAGGCGCAGGCGAAAAAGAAGAAAGAAAACGCACCCGTAAAATGGGGTCTTATCGGCGCGGCTGTAGGCGCGGTTGCCACCGTTACGGCAATGATAATTGTTGACAAGAAGGTCAAAAAGCTTAAAAAATCCAAAAAATAGGGTTGATTTTTAGTTCTCCCTGTGCTATAATCACCCTTGCGCGGAGGCTTAGCCCAGTTGGCTAGAGCACTTGCTTGACGTGCAAGGGGTCACAGGTTCGAGTCCTGTAGTCTCCACCAAAAAATTCGACAAGTTTCGACTTGTCGAATTTTTTTATCCATTGCGAAAGCAATGGTATATCATCACGCGGCACGCGTGTATCTCATCACCGAAGGTGCATATCATCAGCCGCAGGCTGTATCCTCTTTCGCAATGATGATATACAATGCTTCGCATTGATTCCATACCGTCTTGCGACGGATTCCATACATCCCTTACGGGATGATTACATACACGGCTTACGCCGTGATATTGTTGACAATCCGCTTTTACTTTGATATAATCAAATAAAAGCGAGGTGTATTTATGTCAGAAAAGTATATTCACATCGATACCGACAACCGATTTCTTACTCTCCACGATTGTATTGCCGAAAAGGTTTATCTGCAGGACGGAGTGCTGGTCTTTGAATTTAACGACGGATTCTGGATAGGACCCGAGCATCCCGATAACCCTTACAATGAATGTCTGCGCACCGACAAGGCAAAGGTTGAATTTGTTTTGGAAAACGGCGAAGAATATGACGCATACGCTTGGCTACACGTGCAGGAAAACCCAAAGAGCCGCAAGAAAACGGTGAGGGACTGGGATTTAGATCTGTTTATGAATAAAATAAATTCCGGTAAATGCGCTTACGAATTTATTGAGCACTATATAAACACACAATCTCCTACCGAAAATCTATTCGAAGGTGAGCTTCGCGGCGAAGGGAAGCTTAATTTCTCCCAATGCTGGTTGCGGATATGGGCAACAAAGGTAAAGTATTACTGGAATAACGTACTACCTGACAGACCTTGGTGAAAACACCCCAAGAAACCGTTGGTTTCTCGGGGACCCCGAAAAGTACCCCCCACAAAACAACGTCAGGCATTAAAAAAGAACCGTTTTCACGGTTCTTTTTTGTTATTATTGGATTTTATAGCAGTGTTTTTCGGGGTCCCCGCAAAAGCGTTTTTTTGTGATACGTACAGTCTGTAGGGGTATTTCGTGAAATACCCAAAGTAACCAAAAAACCTTTTGTGGGGGTTACTTATATATATCGTAGGTGCCGATTACGTGACGGCGGATTATAAAATAATCGTTGGCGGAAATTTTTCCGTCGCCGTTGCAATCCCCTGCCGCGAAACCTATATTATCAAGCTCGTAGGTGCCGAGGAAGTGGCGTTTTACCAGCATATAATCGTTGGCGTCCACCTTGCCGTTTCCGTTAATATCGCCGAGGACTATGAAGGTATACTCCATACCCCCGTTCTTTACGGTACTGCCGGTGCCGACCTTGCCGGACACGGTGTTAAAGGTGACGGATTGATTAAAGAGCTTTGCGCAGTCCTTTTCGGCAACGCCCTCCTTGAGCCCGTAAACGAAGGCTTCGTCAAGGGTGATGCCCGAATCGCTCTTTGCGCTTACGGTATTTTGGGAATCGAGTCCCCAATTTTTAAGCATCCATTCGTTGCGTTCTCTCAGCCAAGTGCGGAGATAAGCCACGTTTTGCTCGTAGGTCTTATCGGGAATACGCTCAAGACTGCTGTACACCACGTCTACCTTCCAGCCCGCCTCGTCATAGTTGCGTGCAAAGGAATCGCCGTAGGTATCCAGAACGGTATCCATATAATTTTTGCCCACGCCCGTATCGGTATACAGATTTACGATCTCGCTCTGCAATTCAAGGTAACGCTCGTTACGCATTTTCTCAAATTCGGGAACGAGGTTGAAATATCTGAACCAATCCACGTTACAGTAAATTCCCTCGCAGGATTTGCCGCTGCCGCCCACGTTGTTATAAACGGTGTAATAAGAAGCGAGGCAGTTGCCCATGGTAAGGTCGAAATCCCATACGGGACCTCCGTAGATCTTGCCGTTTTTGATATAAAAGCGGGTGCTTCCCACGGAAACGTCAACCTGCTTGAAGTATTCGAGCACGATATAAAAATCCACGATGGATTCAATGTCGAAGTACTTTTCGATCTCGCTTATATTTCTTGAATCAAGCGCCTTTTCTGCCTTGTAAAGCATACGCTCAAGCTCGTCTGTCTGCGCCTGTGTAGGCTCCTCGGGCTCGTTGATGCCGAAGCGGATGCCGTACAGAGGCGACTGTATATAGACGGTGTCCTCGTCCTCGCGGACGTCGCGCTCGATAAGATACTCGCCGTTGTCGATATCTATATTCACGCGGGACGAGCTTGCCTCAACAGCCTCGCAAAGGATATAGTTGCCCTGAAGGACGCCGTTAAGGTAAACGTCTACGAAGCGGCTGTCGGGCGTGTACTGCAAAACGGTGCTGTTGCGCGCGAAATCGAAAACCATTTCGTTGCGGAAAAGGGTCTTTTCATAGCAGTTTGCAAGAAGACACCATTTTTTTGCCTTGCCCATACCGAGAATTTCAGTTTTGCCGCTGAACTTGAAGTTATAAGGCTTTTTTGCGCCGGAGGAGGTGGAGTTGCCGCGTATTTTTATACTGCTGTCCTTATCCTCCACCACGTTGCCGTAAACGTCGATAACGCGGATGGCGCAATCGCGGTAGCTTTCGCGGATGATGGAGGTGCTTATATCGATATGCACCTCCGCTATATCCTTTACGGGAACAAGCTCCTCGGATTCTTCTCCCGCGGCGGAGGCTACGCTTACGTTTCCGTTGGACGGAAGTACGCACGCGGTAGCAAGCACACAGACGACCGCCAGTATAAAACAAAGAAATCTTTTCATAGCTTGTTTTCCCTTTCCTTTTTTATTTCATATCTGCGTATGCATCGAGGGTAGCTTCCATATCGCTTTCAGCGGCGCTCTGGATAGATTCCCAATAGGATGCAAGACCTGCGTTGTTGCGGAGGCAGTGAGAATATAAGCCTATAAGTCCGCCCCAGTTATAGATACCGCCAAGGTCGTAGAGACGGTTTTCGAAAACGATATCAAGCATACGTGCGTCATCGTCGGAATCAACTGCCTGAAGCTTGAGAGAGGTTTCGTAATATGCTTCTCTGAGGCTCTTGCCGGCAGAAGGAGAGTGGCTGTAGTATGCAAGTGCTTCGAGAGCGTATACGGTTGCATCAAGGTTTTCCTTGTTGGTAGAGGGGATAGCCAATACCTCGGACTGATATGCGTTGATACCGGAATAGTACTTGCCCTGCTCTTCGTTGAACATAGGAATGGGAACTACGCCGAAGTTAACTGCCTCTTCCTCGGTAGCGGCTGCTCTGAGGGTGATAATGCCGTTGGCAACGGTGAGATAGAAAAGACCTCTGCCGTTCTTGAAGATGCTGCTTATGCCTGACCAGGATTCGGGGATCTGCTCAACGTAGCAGCAAGCGGTGGGGTCGCCCATAACGGCCTGTACCTTCTGGAATACGTCGATAGACTTCTGGCTTCCTGCGGTAAGGTCAAAGCCGTCGTCGGTAATAACTGCGGTGGTAACGCCGCCGCCCGCTACCATCATGGTAGAGCCGTATGCGTCGCCGAGAAGACCGTAGGTGCAGTTTACGTTGGTCCACTTACCGTCGGGATCGGGATGGGAAACTTCCTTTGCGATGGTGTAAAGACGGTCGTATGTCCATTCGTAGTTGTCTACCATATCGTACATAGTGCCGTACTTTGCGGTAAGACCTTCATCCTCGTACATATCCTTGTTGAACAGCACGAGATAAGTATACATATCGTCACCGATAAGGCAATCGCTGGCTACGACGTAGGTGTCGCCCAAAGCGGAAAGGTGCTCGATAGAGCTCTGATCCCACCATTCGTTTTCAAGAAGGAGGAGATCGTCAAGCTTGTGGAAGGCACCGGAGGTTATCTTGGGAACCATATTGTATACGTCGCCTGCGATAACGTCATAGGTATCAAGACCGGTAGCAAGCATATCGTCTATCTTTTCGTTGGGATAGTTTTCTGCGATAAGCTCGATCTTTATACCGTAGGTTTCCTCGATATAGTTGTTTCTTTCGGCAACAACGTCGTTTATAACGTTACCGGTCTGCTCGTCGTTGGGAACGAACTGCAGTTCACCGTAGGTATGTCTGCCGGAAGCAATGCCGAGAATGGTAATGGTAGTATTTTCAAAATACTCCTTTTCCAAGGGGAAGCCGGGAACCTCGGAAACCTCCGAAGTATTTTTGCTGGCGTCGTCTGCAGGATCGTTACAAGCGGCAAAGCAAGGAACGATAACGAGAAGAGCAAGCAAAAGAAAAGCTGTGAGTTTTTTCATTTTGTTGTGTCCTTTCACTTTGGAATTTGTTTTTATTTTATTTGTTTTTTTAAGTTTAAAAGAATACCGTTGAACTCCGTAAGAGTTACAGAGCTTGTCGCACTCCGTGAGAGTTACATGCAACCCCTGTGGGGTTGCGTTACATGGCACGTTTCACGTGCCGTTACATGCCGCGTTTACGCGGCGCTTCGGTACGTTTGCCAACGGCAAACGATTTTATTCTGTTTTATATTTAGTACTCACTGTATTGATAGCAGAGGTGAGCATTCTGCGTATTCTGCCGTACTTATTTATGAGCGGCTTATATACACTGTCGCTTATAATTCCACTGTCTCTCATAAGAGAAAGCCAAGTTTCGGTTTCAAAGCATTCTTTTCGTGCAATCTTTACCTTATAAATAAAGTCTGCAGTACTCTCGGCATATCTGGCTTCTGAAAGGTTTGCGCTGACCGAAGAAGAGGAGCGAAGAATTTGGCTCACTTGCTCACGGTGACCTTTAATTCCGTCGCACAACACAACTACTTCAACAGACGCCTCAAGAGAAAGCTCGTATGACGTTTTCCCCATAAATCAACTACCTTTCCAAAGATTTTGTTTGCCGCAGGCAAACTCTCCGATACGCCGCGGTACGCGGCATGTCACGCACCGTCAGGTGCACGTAACGCAACCCTGAAGGGGTTGCATGTCACTCGCCCGAAGGGCGATCTAAGTATCACAGTTGAAATATTATCTTTCCGCCATAAAATCCTCGATATATTTTACGGCTTCGTCTGCATCGTAGGGATGTCCGTGGGTATATTTGTCATCGCCGTCTTTACCGTAAAATTCAACGGAGAAAACAAACAAGCCGCTATCTTCGTCCTCTTTGTACAGGTCAAATCTGCCGCATTCCGCAGTACCGCGGATAACGGGTACGTCTATGGTATAGCCATCGTTCAAAGCAAGGGTAGTCGCAAGAGTAAGAGGGTATATGTCTTTAAGTCTGTCGTAAATACGCTGTATTTCGTTCACAAAAAGCTCCTCCCGGATGGTTTAATTATTACAGCTATGGCTATCACAATATTCTGCCAAGGGGCAGATATGGCAGGAGGGATTGCGTGCGGTGCAGTATTCTCTGCCGAACATTACGATACGGTGGCAAAAGCCGGACTGTTTTTCGGCGGGAATAAGAGGTGTAAGCTCTCTTTCCACGGTGACGGGGTCCTTTTTGGTGCAAAGCCCCAGCCGCACGGATATTCTTATGCAATGGGTATCCGCCACTATGCCGCCCAGCCCGAAGATATCGCCGCGGAGAAGGTTTGCTACCTTTCTGCCCACGCCGCGTAGAGAAAGGAGATCCTCCATTTCCGAAGGGATCTCGCCTCCGTAAACCTCGGTTATGCGCTTGCACGCCTCGCGGAGAGCCTTTGCCTTGGAATTATACAGCCCCACCGTGTATATGTATTTTTCAATTTCGCCCTCCTTGCTTTCTGCCATTGAAAGAGGAGTGGGAAAGCGCTTGAACAATTCTGCCGAAACGGCGTTTACACGCTCGTCCGTGCACTGGGCGGAGAGCACTGCCATAACGAACAGCTTATAAGGATCGCCGCCCGCGTGGAGACCGCAGACCGCGTCGGGATAAAGTGCATACAGCGCCTCGGTTATTTTTAAAGCCTTGTTATTCATTGAAGATATAATTCACGTCGCCCGAAAGGAGCGCCATTACGCCTTTGTATACTATTTCCGCATTATCCTCGAAATTGCCGCGAAGCTGATGTGCGTATCTCTCCTCGGTAACGTACAGCTCCACGTTCATAAGAGTTTTTGTACTGTCGGTTATAGAGCATTTGATGCTGTAGCCGTCCTCACAGGGGACGAGATCGGAGGAAATACGTATGCCGTCTCTGCGGAGAGCGATAAGACGCTGTGCGCTGCGGAGCGCCTGCTCACGGACGGTGTTGTACACCTTGGTCTCTACGTTGCTTACCGTTTCCCTTCCCGTTTCGGAGATGAGGTAGGTAGGCAGCTCTGCATCAATAAAAGCGTCTATCTGACCGGCTTCCACAAGATCTGCAAAGCAATCCGCAAAATCGAAGAAATTGACAAATCCGTCCTGCACCACTATTTCACTTATAGTATCGTAATCCAAAGGGATGTTCAGGCTTTTAAGAAGGTAAAGAATGAACACCTTTATTTCAAACTTTTCTGTAAGGACCAAAATTTTCACCTCTGTAATATATTACAGTATTTTAAACAAAATTTCAATAGATAAAGTTATGCTTGCAATATCTTTTTTTTAATGTTAAGATAATAAATTGAGATATATTATATTTTAAGGAATGATTTTTATGGCCAACAGCTTTTTCGGCGGAATTAAAATAAACAAAACGGGACTTTCCCACGGGAAGGCGCCCGAAATATATACTCCTGCGGCGGTGGCGATAAATATTGCACAGCAGGCAGGCGGAGAAACCGTTCCCTGCATAAAGGAGGGCGACACCGTAAGAAAAGGACAGGTCATTGCGGAAAGCGACAGACTTGCCTTCCTGCACGCCCCCGTTTCGGGAAAGGTAGTGCGTCTCCTTGAAAAGGACGAAAGTCATTATATAGTTATAAAATCCGATCACACCCTGCCCGAAGCGGACCCCGTTCCCTTTACACAGCCCATTTCCGAAATAACTCCCGAGCAGATAACCGAAAAAATACGCCGTATGGGCGTTGTGGGTACCTACAGCGGATTTCCCACCCATATAAAGATAATAGCCTCCCGCGGCAAGGCGTTTTGTCTGGTAATAAACTGCGTACAGTCCGACCCTTACGGAAGCTTCGTTCGTGAGATAGTAAAGGAATATCCCGAAAAGCTGGTTATGGGCGCACGCATTATCGCGCGCGGTATCGGAGTGAAGCAGGTAATATTCGCACTGGAGAGCAACGAGCGCAGATCCTATTCCGCGCTTATGAGAGTTATCGGCGAAAAGGATCCGCTTATATCCGTATCCCGTCTTACTCCCAAATACCCCTTGGGCGAGGAAAGAAACCTGCTTTGTGCGGTAATTAAAAAAGAGGTTCCCGCAGGCAGAGCCACATACGATATCGGCTACACCGTGTTCTCTGCGGAAACGGTGCTCCGCGTTTTTGAGGCTTGCGCCGAGGGAAAGCCCGTGACCGACAAATATATTACCGTAAGCGGTGAAAGGTGCGCATCCCCAGCAAACCTTATAGCTCCTATCGGTACCTCTCTCCGCGCGGTGGCGGAAAAATGCGGCGGTGTGCCCGAAAAGGCAATATGCCTTTACGGAAGCGCGGTAAACGGCAAGGAAGCCGACCTTGAAAACGGCTGTGTTTCCAAATCCACCTCCCAGCTTATAATTACCGATATAAAACCCGAAAAGACCGAGGAATGTATACGGTGCGGCAAGTGTATTCTGCACTGCCCCATGCATCTGGCGCCCCACACCTTTATTACGGGCGACCACAACCCAGCCTGGCAAAAGCTGTGCGATATGTGCGGATGCTGTCAGTACGTATGCCCTTCGGGAATAAAGCTTCTTGATATAATATCCCAGTGTAAAAAGGAGGCACAGCAGTGACACATTCACCCTCGGTACACGATAATACCACGACAATTTCATTTTCTGCGGACAGATGCGTAATACTGCTTCTGCCCGTGGTGTGGAGCGTTTACGCCTACGGCATACGCGCGTTGTTTATAACCCTTGTTTCCGTTATCTTTGCGTCCGCCGCATATCTTCTGTTTTGTCTGGCGTTGAAAAAAGAGATACTTCCCCATATTCTGATGGATATAGCCCTATCCGCAGCGGTATTTGCCTTTACCTTGCCCGTATCCGTCCCCTACTATCTGCCTATGCTTGGCGGCGTTATTGCGGCAGTACCCTCGCTGTGGCTTCCCAAGGGGAAAAAGATATGCTTTGGCGGATTTCTTTCTGCGGCGGCGGTACGCGCCTTTTTTCCCTCTCTCACGAGCCGTGCAATTCAAGCGTTCACTTATCTTTCACCGTGGATATTTGCACCTGCGGAAAATGATATAAACAGCCTTCGCACATACACACCCTTACAGCTTCTCAGCCAAGGCAAGGTTTCCTCGGGAACGCTGTGGGATCAGTTTTACGGCACCGTTTCGGGAAATATCGGTGAGATCAGCTTTATGCTCCTTCTTATCGGCTGTGTCTTTTTGATATGCCGCAGGAAAATGCGCGTGCACGGTCCCGCCGTATTTCTCTTTACTCTTTGTATAATCACCCTTATCTTCCCCGCAGGCGACAGCGAGGCTATATTCTTTATGCTGGTGTCCCTGCTTTCCGGCGGAGCGATGCTTGCCTGCACCTTTGCCTTTTCCGATACTCTCACGATGCCCGTCACCGATATGGGTAAAATAGCCTTTGCAGTGGGTACGGCAGTGCTTACCGTGCTTATACGCTATCTCGGTGCCGCCGAGGAGGGCGTTTACGGTGCGGTGGTGATAATGAATCTGCTTACCCCCGTTATCGACAGATACACCCTTCCCGTTGCATACGGCAGAACAAAGGTCAAAGGAGGCAAAAAATGAGGATATTCGTAATTTCCGCAATATGTCTTATTGCCGCACTCCGTCTGTTCTGCTCTCTGCTTTTGCGGGACAAGACCTTTCTTTCCGGTGAAAGCAAGCCCGTATTCGTGGTGGCTGTGTGCGCACTTGCGGGCGGAATGGGCGGTGCGTGCGGAGGAGGATATATATGCGAAAAAATCCTTAACGCACTTACCGATAAAACCATATTGACCGTAATTTCCGCGCTGTGCGGTCTGGTAATAGCCTTTGCGCTGGCGTTTGCGGCAAAAAAGCTATACAAAATAAGCGGAATATACTTTCCCGCAATAGTGCTGTCCCCCGTGCTTAGCGCGGTGATGACCGCCGTCACCTTCGGCGGCGAGGACTTTGCCTCGCTGGCAATTACCGCATTTTCTTCGGCGGTCGCCTTTGCGGCGGTAATAGTTTTGTGGCACGCAATAAAAATTCAAGCCGAAAAGCAAAAATACTCCCCTCTCTTTGAGGCAGCAGGAGTAATTTCGGCAGTTATCGCGGTAATGAGCGCGGTATAAAAAACCTTTAAAAAAAGGAGATCCGTTAACAATGAAAGAAAAAAATCGGGTCTATAAGCTGAATATAACCGCCGTAACTCCCGAGGGAGACGGCATTTCCCGCACCGAAAGCGGCAAGGTGGTGTTTACATCCCAATGCTGTGCGGGCGACGAGATAAACGCAAGAATTATAAAGGAAACTACGGGGTATCTGGTTGGAAAGATAGAGGATATAATAACCCCATCCCCCGACCGCGTTACACCCGATTGCCCCGTTTACAAGCAGTGCGGAGGCTGTGCCTTGCGCCACACCCGCTACGAGGCGGAGAAAAAGCTGAAGTACGACCACGTCCAAGACTGTATAAAGCGTATCGGCAAGTGTGATATTATCCCCGAATACATAGTAAGCCCCGTAACGGAGCGTTACCGCAACAAAGCCCAGTACCCCCTTACGGAAAAGGACGGAAAAATATCGGTGGGATATTTCGCGCGCCATTCTCACAGAGTTATTCCCCACGAGGATTGCCTGCTTCAGCCAAAGGAAACCACGGATATTATAAAGGATCTGCTTCCCTTGCTTGAGGGGATACCTCTTTACGACGGCGAAAGCGGAAAGGGTATTTTACGCCATCTGTATCTACGCCGTAACAGAAGCGGCGATTACTGCGTTATGCCCGTAATAAACAGCGATGATACGGGGATATTTGCACCCATAGCAGAGAAGATGACCGAAAAGCACGAAAATATAAAAAGCTTTTACGTAAATGTAAACACCGAAAACACCAACGTTATCCTTGGCAAAAAATGCGTTCTTTTAAAGGGGGACGCCTACCTTACGGACGAGCTGTGCGGTAAAAAATTCCTCGTTTCCCCGCTGTCCTTCTGGCAGGTAAACCCCGATGCGGCGGAAATGCTCCTTTACAAGGCGCGGGAATACGCCGACCTTAAAAAGGGCGACGTGGTGTGCGACCTTTACTGCGGTACGGGAAGTGTGGGAATTTGCTGCTCGGACACGGACACAAAGCTGTTCGGAATAGAAATTATACCGCAGGCGGTGGAGGATGCCGCCCGCAATGCCGAAGCGAACGGCTACACCGATTTCCGCTTCGTCTGCGCAGACAGCGAAAAGGGTATCGAGGAGTGTAAGCGCACCTTCGGCTCGCCCGACGTGGTCTTTACCGATCCGCCCAGAAAGGGTATGACCGAAAAGGTGATAAAGGATATCGTTTCCTCCGGCGCGAGAAAGGTGGTCTATATCTCCTGCAACCCCGCAACGCTGGCAAGAGATATTAAAATTTTCGAGGAAATGGGATATGCCGTCCAAAACGCCGCAGTGTTTGACCTCTTCCCCCGCACGGGACACGTGGAAAGTGTTGTGTGTCTGACGCGGAAATAAGCCAAAATCGGCTAAATATGGGCTAAACAAAGCCGTTTTGAACGATTTTGAGTTCAAAATCCAAAAAATCGGTGTTCAAAATCAAAAAATGCCCCAATTTTGCGTTGGGACAAATGTGATTTTTGAGCGAAACTCGAAAGTTCGTTTTACAGCAGTACGGTATAACATATCGAAGAAGAAAGGAATTACTATGTACGATATTCAAAGCAGATGGAAGCTTGAAGGTAATATTTTGAGATATTATGGCTTGAGAAATCAGCCCAATATGTTCAAAAATGCTGTTAAACTTACCAAGAAGCAAAAAACTATCGTTGAAAAGCTCCCCTGTGATTTGACAGATGACGAAATTAGCATATTGAAAAATCTCATTGGTGCACAGATTGTGAAATTCGAAAGTAAGAGAGTAATTCCTTCTAATTTGGACGAAGCAAGATTTTGCACAACTTGTATAGCAAACGATTTTATGATTCCCGGCATTGAATTTGATGCAGAGGGCAGGTGTCCGATCTGTCGGTCCGCAGAAAAAACAAAAAATCTAAAAAGCATCGTTCCGATTATGAATACATTCCCGAGATCAAAAAAATCGCGCTTTGACGTTGCCGTATTTTACACAGGTGGTAAGGACTCTACCTACTTACTGTACTATTTGTCCAAGACTTTAAATCTTCGTGTGTTAGCACTTACTTGGGAAATTCCCTATATGTCCGAATGTGCAAAGAAAAGCATTGAAAATGCCAAACAATCGCTTAATTCGGTTGAATTTATCAGTCGCAAAATTTCAAATGATGATTTAAGGATGATATATAAAAAGCTATACTCTTTGAGCGAAAATACCTGTGCCTGTCCCTCTCTTGCGTATGTGTTGTTTTATCCCGAGCTTGTTGCACACAAAGTACCATATTTCGTTGCGGGAAATGAGCCCGCACAGTTGCTCGGCTTATATTTCAATCATATGGCACCTCAAATTGCTTACACATTTCCGCAAAACAAAGTGCTGAATTTCTTTTTGAACATCGGTAGAATTTTAACGTTTCACCCACCTTTGAAAAAGGGGCAATTCCATACCCTTGCCACGATGAAGCAGCTCGCATACGGCGATAGTAAGATTAAGAATTTGGCAGGATATTCCAACCAACTCGTCTATAACATCTGCGAAGCCATCAAGG
>JAGAKP010000059.1 GCA_017625615.1 Clostridia bacterium | reverse complement strand
CGAAGATTATGAGGTTATCTCCTCTTAAGGCAGTGCCGATGGCAGACCCCATACCGATATCCATTCCGCCGTCACCGCTTACCATTATCAAGGTTATTTCCTCATTTGGCATTTCTCCGCGGGCACGCTTTTGCTCAAAGACCTTTACAAGTCCCGCCAGAGTTGCGGCGCCGTTCTGGAACAGATTGTGGATATAAGGCACCTTGAAGGCGGTTTTGGGGTAGCCCGTGGTGACTACCATACCGCATCCCGTCTGGAAAAGAAGGACTACGTTTCCCTCAATTCCCCGCAAAAGCAAATTAAGGTTTACGGGTATGCCGCATCCCGGGCAAGCGCCGTGTCCCGGTGCAATACGCTTTGGCATTAAAACGGTGTCTCTTACGGTGGCACCCGAAAGGGTCAATTTACCGTTTTCCTCACGACAGATGATATTGGAAACAGCTTTTTCGGCTGTTACGGGCTCAAAGAGGGGCTGCGGAGTATAATTCTCCTCGCCCTTTTGTATGCCGATATAACCAAACTCGGGTACATCCTTTTCAAATGCGAGGTTAAAAAGGTCGACGGCATCGGAAGGGAAAAAGTCCTTTCCGCCCAAGCCGTAAACTCGGCTGATAACTCGGGCGTTCACGTTATGCTGCTGTAATGCGGCACGTATCTCAAGAGACATATTACCGCCGCCCGCGCCGTAGCTGTCCTGACGGTCTGCAATAATAACGGTTTTTGCGTTTTTGCAAAGAAGCGCTATTTCCTCTGCGGGAAAGGGACGAAGAACGCCCAAGGAGAACACGCCCACTTGCTTTCCCTCACTTCTTAATTGGTCCACAGCCGCCTTTGCCGTGAGGAACGAGGAACCTAGAACGAAGAGTAAAACCGACGCATCCTCGGTTTTATAGCCTTTGATGAGGGTTAGCCGTCTTCCGCTTAATCTGTGGTATTCCTCAAAAATCTCGGGAATCACCGTCCGTGCTTTTTCCATTGCAAGGTGAAGCTGATATTTATTGTTGATTATATCGGGCTCGTTCATATACGAGCCAACGGTGACGGGAGCGTCCGTATTGAGGATGCTGAAGTTGTGTTCCGTACCGCCGATAAAGGTGCGTACGTCCTCATCATTGGCAAAAACGTAGCTGTTGCGCTTCTGGTGGCTTGTAAAAAATCCGTCAAAGGCGACGATGACCGGCAGACGGATATCTTCGGCGATCCTTATGGCACAGATGTTGAGATCGTACACCTCCTGCGGAGAGGATGCAAAAAGTATTATCCAGCCCGCGTTAAGAGTGTACATTATATCGCTGTGATCGCCCTTGATGGAAAGGGGGCCCGAAACGGTACGGCACGCCACGTTAAGGACCATAGGCATACGGGTGCCCGATTGGACGGGAAGCTGTTCAAGGGAATATAAAAGTCCGTTGGCGGAGGTGGCGTTGAACACTCTGCCTCCCCCTGCGGATGCGCCGTAGCATATTCCCGCGGCACTGTGCTCCCCCTCTGCGGGAATAAGTGCCACCGTGTGCTCTCCGTCAGCTCCCATTTTATCGAGATATTCGGCGATCTGGGTAGACGGTGTTATGGGATAATACCCCATAACGTGGTAGTTTATCTGCTTTGCCGCATACGCCGCAAGCTCGTTTCCGCTTTCAAATAAAAGCTTTTGCTCCTTGTGTGCCATTATCACATCAAACCTCCGTCTACACGCTTTTCGTCAAGATATGCTTCGCTCGTTATCCAAGGGTCTGCACCCACGTATTCAAAGGCTATATTTTGGGCAATAAGATCCTTATTCCGCACGTGCCACCGCTTTTTTGGGTGGTCTGCTTCCTTACCCGCCACAAGTGCGCCCGTGGGACACACGTCCACGCACCGCAGACAGCCCTTGCAATGGCGGTAATCAAGCCCGCGATTTACGGGTGACGGCTTGCCTTTGAATTCGCCCGAAATAAACTGAAACACCATATCGGGGCAGGTGGTATCACACAGACCGCAGTGGATACACTTTTCATATAAAAACAATGGGATATACCCTTCACGCGAAGGAGAGAGATCGTTGGTGACAGTACTTCCGAAATGGGGATTTTCACCGCCCAAGGGTGCGTTTTCGTAACCCCAAAGTATCTTTTTTTCGGCAAAGGGAATAAAGGAATATTGATCTTGGGCAGGGAAAAATTCTTGTTTTGCCTTTTCATATCCTTGATTTATGCCCTTTATATTACTTTCAAGCATTTGGGGGTACTTTTTACCTATCGTACGGGTAACCAGATCTATTACCCCGTCAAGAGGAATAAAGCCCGAAGCCTTTACCGCCGCACCGATCATTACCATATTTACCCTGCTTTTGGTCTGCAATGCAATTTCTAACGCGTTTACACAGCACACCTTTCCTCCGCGGAGACGGAGAAATTCCCGCGCTTGTCGGGGTGACGATGAGGTATTGACCACAACCGCGCAATTTTCATCCACCCCCGCAGTGACGGGATAAGCGCGTGCAAGTGCTTCGTGAAACAGCAAAAGCATATTTGGTTTTTCTATGGGGCTGTTGTGAAGTATCTCCCCCTCGCTCCAGCGGACGAATGCCTTTACGGGTGAGCCTCTCTTTTCCGACCCGTATTCGGAAAAGGAGGCAGAATTTAACCCAAGATATTCCGCGCCAAGCTCGCCAAGCAGCTTTCCGCACAGATTGGCGCCCAGTCCGCCGATGCTTTCAAGCCGTATTTCGTAATATCCATTTTGGTTTACAACGGGAAGCTCCGTTTTGTATTTATCCATTCCCTGCTCCTTGTTTTTTGTTTTAGGATTTGCAAAAGCAACGGGTAATATACGTGTATATGCAAATACTCCGCCCGTAAAATACGGACGGAGTATCGGTCTTTTTATTCTTTTACTTGCTCTGGTTCTTCTTGTTCTTGCCTGTCTTTTTGGTTTCCTGCTCGGACTGAGTATTTACGTTGTTCTGTGCGTTTACGTTGTTCTGCGCGTTCTGATTCTTATCCATCAAAATTCACCCCCTAAACGGTTTTACGCTTATAGTCTTTCCCCGTAAGGCAGGCAAATATGCATTTATTGCTCAAGCTCCTTCTTAAGACAAAGATATTCCTGCAGGATATCGTCAAAGGCGTGGTAGCGGAATACACGGTGGACCTCATTCACCTGCCACTGCTTTATATTGGCGGTATGAGGATACGGCAGCCAGAAAAGCCGTTTTGAAAAATGACGGACCACCGTATGGGAATGTAAAAATTTCTGATCGTTAAACCGTTGGGGAAGCATCTTTTTTCTTTGTGTTGAGCGGATTATAGCGCTCTGATCCGCAAAGGGGAGCTTTTTGGTTTTGATAAGAGCGCGGGCTTTTTCAAGCAAGCCCGTTTCGCGGATACGCTTTAAATTGAAAAGCAAAACGCCTGCGTTTATATAATTGGGAGAAACGAGATATTTTCCGTAATGATCCCGTGCCGCGGCGTACTCGTATCCCTCCAGAACCGTATCGTAAAGAAGATGGATATCGCGGTTGAACATAATATCCGCATCCAGATACAAAAGCTTTTCGGGAAGGATATCCACCTTATCCGCAAAAAGCCGGATGAGAGTATACGGCGAGCAATATGCATCCTCGTTGGGACAGCCGCCGAATTCGGAAAGATAAAGGTCGGTAACGTCAACGGTAATTACGCGGTTTTCGGGGTTATATTTTCGTATAACCTCATAAAACAGTTGGAGCTGTTCGTCAAGGACGGGAAGATAATCCCCGCGAAGATGGGAAGCGTCCATGGTGAAAATATAAAAGGTAAAGGGCTCCGACGAATCGGTGCGCTTGAGGATGGAAAGAGCGCAGGTGAGCATACCGTCAAAAACCTTATGGTTGCCGCAAAACAGTATATTAACCATTATCCTTTTCCTCCTTTATATAATTTATACATACCTCCGTTGAGCTTTCCGCGCGGCGGCACATCGCGTTATAGACCTGATCCCGCAATTGCTTCTTTTGCTCGCGGAAAGGAAGAGACGAATCGGGGAAAAAGGGTCCGTCAATATACGTAACTATCTTTGGCTCTTTGCCGAAGGCAGGCTTTTGATAAGTGTTGGTAAAGCAGAAAACGGGTCTGCCCAATTTTACGGGATAGGAAAAGGAGGTATCCTTAAAGGGGCGTATTCCCGTATAATAGGGCCAGATATGGGCTTCGGGATATATGACTACGGCGTGGTTTTGCTTTATGCGGGTTTCTATGGCGTTGAGAAAATTTTTGTACCCGTCCATTCCGTCGGGAATTGGAAGGGCACCCATAGAAGGAGTCACTCTGCCGAGAAAAGGCATTGATACGTTGTTTGGATGGACGATGACGTAGTTTTCCTTTGGGAAATTGAGCATACTGGGAATAAACGCGTCGCCTATGATCTGCGTATGGTTACCGTATATAAAATACCCTATCTTTTCGTATTTTTTCAGTTTTTCCTTCCCCACCGCGGTATGACCGAAAACGACCTTGGTATACAAAAAAGCGCAAGGCGTTGCAACGATGCGGTACCAGAAAAAGTGGGTAAGCCTTTTAAAAGGAGAGGTATGGATATATTTATAGCTTCCGTCTATTTTCCGGGGAGTTATCTGCGCCACGGAAAATTCGTCGTTAAGCTCGTCGGTATAATATATGACCTTGCGTTTATCCACAAAACCCCACCTCCTTTTTTATTATGTACCATAAAGCCCGTTTTTCAATCAAAAGCCAACTCAATATCAATTTTTGTTGACACGCTTTTCCCTCTATGCTACAATGTAAACGAGAATAAGAAAAGGAGATGCAATATGTACTGTAAAAGATGCGAAAACGAAATTCCCGATAATTCCGTAAGATGTCCCGCCTGCGGCTTCCCTATCAGAACGGTAAGAAGCAAGCAGCACCGCAGGGTGGTCCGCACCATTATCGCCACGGACGTGCTGACGATCGTTATGAGTATCATAAACGTAGTGCTTATAGTAAGCGGTGCACATTATGCCACCGATCTTTACAACGGCGGGTGGTTTGCTGTAAGAATGGCGTATTTTGCCAAACCGTTGCTTGCGGTTATAGATATCTTATTTCTGCTTTTGCTTTTACCGTTCCCCTTTGTTTCGGTGGTTGCAAGACATAAAATGCAGCAAGCCCGTAAAACGGGACTGATAATGATGACGTCCTTCCACGCCGCACTCCTTGTATGGAGCGTTACATATCCATTACTTATATTTTTTGTAACAGGTGCGTTTTCACCCGTTTTCACCTTTTTCGTATGGCAGATATCCCTTTTCACTCTGCTGTCCGCCGCCTCACTGGTCTATCTGTGGCACTCCGAACGAATTATATTTTAAGAAAAAGATAACCCGCTTACTTTTCAAAGGTAAGCGGGTCTGCTTTTTATATGTGGCTTATTATAAATTTAATAGACATAGGAGTATCCGACTTAATGCGGTATTCCTCGTGGACGGGGGCGCCCCATGAATCGTCGCCGCCAACGCCCATCTGTTTTGCGGCAATGCGCACCCAAGTATAATTGTGCTTGGGTAATTCGTGAATGTGGAGCGCGCTCTCAAGCTCGTAGGCGCTGTTGGGAAGCACGCTCATTTCAAAGGGAACATCTGCCTTTTGGATACGAATACCCTTTCCCTCTCCGCCGTAAAGCTCAACGTATCTCACTTCGGTGCGGTTTCCGCATTCCTGCGGGTTAAGATAACCCGAAAGATTATCGGCTACGGTACTTGTAAACACACCCAGCCTTGCGCCGCAGGCACGGTCGCTGTAGTTTTCGCCGGGACCCATTCCGTAATAGGTGAAGGTATCAAGCTCGTTTTTAAGCTTGAGATCCATTGCAAACACGGGGATATCCGGCAAAGCGGGAACGCCGGGATAGTTTGCCTCTACGCCTACCCTGCCGTCAAAATATACGCGGTAGTTAACGTCGTAATCGAAGGCGGGAGTTGAATAAACGAAGGTGAACTTATATGCGTCACGCTCTTCCTCAAATTTATATTTATCGGGACGGTAGGTAGGATATCTGCTGTAGATGCTCCATACCGCGCTCTTTGCGGGGGTTGCCGCGCCGACGTCGTTATCCGTAGGTGCGCGCCAGAAGCTTATCTTGGGAGTGCGGGTCACGTATTCAACGCCGTCGTATACCAAGGAGGAGATACCGCCCTCACGTCTGTCAAGCAGAACGGAAAAGTCTTTGCCGTGAACGCCAGCGGTCGCATAGTTGAGGACGAGATAAGGCTTTTCGGGAATATGGGCTTTTTTACTTTCCTCCACGGTGACCGCATATTGACCGAAGGCGACCTCGTGACCTGCGTCAGCCCAAAGGGTGTTTTCCTTGAGGCAGGCGGAAACGGTATACACGTACTCGCCGGAAGCATCGGGATGATTTATACCAAGAGCCACGGTCTTGCTTTCTCCCGCGGGGACCGATACGTAATGCTCCTCGGACGAGATAAGCTTGCCCTCCCTTTCAACGGTTGCCTTAAAAACGTACGCGCTCGTGTCCGCAAACAGGTTTTTGTTGCTTACGGTAAAGGAATCGCCGTTGACAGCAATCTTTATATTCGAATACAGCGCCTTTGCCTCCTGAACCTTGGGCGACGGTCTTCTGTCTGCAAAAAGGATACCGTTGGTACAGAAAACGTAATCTGTGGTGCGGTCGTCAAAATCGCCGCCGTAAGCCAAGCGTCCCTCGGAATCAAAAAGTGCCTGATCTATATAGTCCCAGATAAATCCGCCCTGATACGCGGGATATTTATCCTCAAGAGTCGTATAAAGGCACATTCCGCCGAGAGAATTGCCCAAAGCGTGCATATATTCACAGCTTATATAAGGCTTCTTGCTGCCGCTGTTAAGGTATGCCTCCACCTCTGCGGGCTTGGCGTACATACGGCTTTCCATATCCGTGATATGATCGTACTTACGGTTGACAAAGACGCCCTCGTAATGGACGAGGCGGGTGGGGTCCATAGCGTGGAAATAATCAGCCATTGCCGCAATATTATCGCCGCAGTGTGCTTCGTTACCGCAGGACCAGATAAGCACGGAGGGATGGTTTTTATCGCGCTGATACATGGAACGGGCACGGTCAAGAACGGCGCCTCTCCAATAAGGAACGGAAGCGGGCACCTTGTAATCGGCTCGTTCCGCGTTGCACCACGTTCCGTGGGTCTCAAGGTTGGCTTCGTCTATAAGATATATACCGTATCGGTCGCACAGCTTATACCAAAGGCTGTTGTTGGGATAATGGCTGGTGCGGACTGCGTTTATATTGTTTTGCTTTAAGAATTCTATATCCCAAAGCATATCCTCTTCGTTTATGGCTCTGCCGCGGTACGCGCTGAATTCGTGGCGGTCTACTCCCTTGAAAAGGATGCGCTTGCCGTTAAGGCACATAAGTCCGTCCTTCAATTCAAAGGTGCGGAAGCCTACGTCGGTAGTGGCGGTTTCGATTATATTTCCGTCCTCGGAAAGTACGTCCACGTAAAGAGTATACAGATAGGGTATTTCCGCGCTCCAAGGGGAAACGGAAGGAAGAATTTGGTTTTCGGGAAGGGCATCTACGCTGTAAACGGTATTTCCCTCCTCATCGACGAGGCGGGTCTTAAGGGTATATTGGGCTTCAGAAGCAACGTCTGCCTTGACGGACAGGCTTCCCGTGCCGTTTATATGATCGTACGCGGCGGTGACGGCGAGATCCCGCACGTGCGCCTTTGGAACGGCATACAGATACACGTCGCGGAAAATGCCCGAAAAACGCCAGAAATCCTGATCCTCCAGCCAGCTTGCGGTGCTGTATTGGTACACCTCTACGGCAAGGCGGTTGTTTTTCTCCTTCAGATAGGGGGTTATGTTAAATTCCGATGGAGTAAAGGTGTCCTCGCTGTAGCCTACGAAAACGCCGTTGAGCCAAAGATAAAAGGCGGTCTCAACACCCTGGAAGGATACATACGTATCCATACCGAGAAGGGCTTCGTCCACGTCAAAGCACTTTACGTAAGAGCCTACGGGATTAAAGCGGGTGGGTATCTGAGGAGGGAACAGATCCTCCTTTCCGTCCCACGGATAGGGCATATTGGTATAATGGGGTTTACCGTAGCCCTGAAGTTGTATGTGTCCCGGTACGGTTATATCGTCCCAAGCATCTACCGAATAATCTGTTTTATAAAAGTCTGCAGGTCGGTCTGCGGGTCGTTCCGAATAAGCAAAACGCCACACGCCGTTGAGATACTGTCTCGTTTCCTTGCCGTTAACGGTAAAACGGTGGTCGGAATGGGCGGGAATTCGGTTTACCTCGAAAACCTCGGGGTCTGCAAGCCAAGCAAGCGTAGGGTTCATATTATGCCTCCGATTTAAGGGATAAGTAAATTATACCATATTTAAAAATTTTTTCAACAGCATATTAATGGGTAGCAAAAATCTCCCAAGTCCGAGGACTTGGGAGATTACGTTTTTTTAATAAACGTAATGTATGCGGTAAATACGGTCGTAGTTGACCTCGGAGGTCTCGTACGCTTTTACGTATACCATATACTGAATAAGACTTCTGCGCTGTTCCTCGTTGAGGGTGAGAAGAGTATCGATCTCCTTTTCAAGGAAGCGGAACAGCTCTTTTACGCTTTCCTGCTCCTTGACGGCTACGTCGCTGCCCGTATCCTCTGCGGCACGGCGGGGCATATCGGGAACGATCTGCTCTGCGCGGCGGAAGATACTTTCGGTTCCGAGATACTGCATAAGCACCTTGCCGAGTACCACGTTGTTCCACTGCTTATCGAGAGTGGAGCAGACGTTGCGTACCATAGCGCGGGCGTCTTCCTTTTTGTAATAATCGATATCGAAGGATTCGATAACCTCAAGTATACGGTGCATATCCTTGGTGCTTCCGATTGTGTACTGATTGAGCAGTTCTCCGACGACTGCACTCTTGAAGCGGAGGATATCCGTACCGCTGTAAGAGGTGATATCCTGCTCGTAAGGATATTCGTATCTGTTTATCTGGGCAAGAACCGCATCACACCAGTTGTTTTGCATAACTACTGCAGCCCCTGTGCGAAGCTTGGAAAGCTCCAATATCTGCTGCTCGTTAAGAGAAACGCTTCGTCCGATGGCTTCACAGTCGCTGCTTTCGGGCAGACGCATTATTATCTTGGTATTCGTATTTTTTATTGCCGCGATATCAACGGCACCGGGAGACTGATCAACCAGAATAAAGCTTTCGCCGTAGGTACGCATTTCCGCAATGCTGTTGCATATCATTTCCACGGATTTTGCAATTACAGCGCTTGCGCCGCCGGGAGCGTTCTTCATATTCTTAAGCAGATTGTGCGCTTCCTCAAGAACGGTAACGTGGCGAAGGGCGGAATTGTTTGCATAAGAGGTTCCCATACGATATTCCGTAAGCTTTAAGACGAGAATACCCATTATGAGAGATTTTGTTTCCGATGAGCCTACGCGGCTGAGGTCTACGATAGTGTTCTGATCGAAAAGCACCTCGTCGTCAATATCATAGGTGCCGCAAAATACCTGACCGATAAGTCCGTTGGTCAAGGAATTTACACGGGTGACCAATGCGCCTACGTAATCTCCCTTGGTATCTGACGAATAGCCCGAGTTATTTATAACGTTGGGAAGCTCGTTAAGCAGATCCTTGAAGGTGGGATACTGAGGCTCACCGCCGGGGAGATAAACGGAATTCATAAGATCCCATCCCGCTTTTTCGTATATCTTTTCGATAGCGTCCTTAAGTATTGCAGGCATCGCCGCATACATTTCCCAGCAGGTATTGAATATTTCGATAAGTCTGTCGAGATGCTCAAGAACGTGAACGTTGGGGTGGAACTTAAAGGGATTGAGCTTTAAAAAGCGTCCGACGGAATAGGTCACGGTGAAAATGTTTATTCCCGGCACACCTGCGAATGCGTATTTGTACTCGCCCTTGGCAGGCTCCACTACGAGGAAGGGAATATTGTTTTCGGGCTTTAACAATTCGCCCAGCATTGTAAAGGTGGTGTTGGATTTACCGCTACCCGTAGAGCCCGTAACGAAGCAATGAGAGGACAGGCTTTGCAGGTCAAGCTTGACGGGAGTATCCTCCACGCGGTTCATATGGGTGATCTTACCGATCTCAAGAGCTTTGCTTTCGGATTCCTTTCTTTCGTTGATAAAAACGATATTTCTGCCGAATTCAGCCATTGAGGTTACTGTGACGCCCGCAACGGATTTGCGGGGAAGCGCAAACAGAAGAGGTATTTCCTTACCGCTCAGATATTCGGTGGCGGTTACGGTCTGTCTGTCCTTAAGGGTATCGATATAAAACCTGGGATGACGGCAGTATTTTATATATTCGATAGCGTTTAAGGTGGACTGCTGTTCGCGTCTGCCGAAGAGATTGAGATGGGATTTTTCGTTCTTGTTCTCTTCGCCCAGCATAATTGAACGGAATGCGTTGGCAGATACCACCGAGGTCTGTATATCGCCCGACATAAAGTATGCGGCACATTCCCACATACCGAAGGTCATACAATCCTTTATACGCTCTATTCTGCGCTCGATATGCTCAAGGGTATCCTCTATTCCCTTATCCTTATAGGTAATGGACACGTTATCGGTAACGGTTTCGCTTGCCGCTTCGGTCTTGCTGGTCGCCTCGGAGGTCTGCTTGGTGGTGGAGGCGGTTTTGGTATCGCTATTGGTGGTGCCGAAGGTATGGGAATATCCGCTGTTAAAGCCCATTCCAAAAAGTCCCACGTTAAAGCCCGAATTAATGGTATCGGACTGAGAGGTACCGACGGTTTTCGCAAGGCTGTCCGAAACCGAATTGGAAATGGTGGAGGTATATCCGTCCGTGATGGTGGTGCCCTCCGAGGTGCCGTGGCTCAACGTCATATTGGACAAGGGGAAAAGGGTGGTATGAAGCTGCTGATAACCGTTAAGGCGCTCCTCGCACTCGTTATCCGAAACGGAGGAAGCGAGTATCATACATACGTAGCTTTCGCCCTTCATGGTGTCGATATATTTTTCAAGTCCCTGAATGAAATCCTCTTGGTTTCTTACTGCGGGAATAACGTTGAGGCAGGTGAGGTTTTCGTTGCAATCGTCAAAGGTGGTGATGCTCGTAAGCAGGTCGGCAACCTCGCTTTGAGGTATCTTTTCCACCATACTTCCGGGGAAATTTCCCAAAAAGCTTTTTCCGAACACCTTATCGGCAACGCCAATTTCACGGTTGGACTGCACGCCGATATAAAACTCGACCTCAGTCTCAAGTCCGCGGAGGATAAGCACCAGATTGCTTCTGGTGTTCTGAACGGAATTAAACACGCTTACCAGCTTATCGTTGATATCCTCGCTTTTATCGTATATCAGACGGCTAACGCGGTAAAGGCGTATGTACTGGAATTTTTTTTGGTGCTCGCTTAAGGGCTCGACCTCAAGCTCGGTGAGATCGTTGAGATAGGTTCGCTTTACAAAACGATCGGCGATCTCGATATTTTGTTGTATTTTTAATTCATCCCACGCCATTTTTTATTCTCCTTGATGTTGTGATCTCAGCCATTATATGCTGTATAACGAATTTAAAAATTCGGAAAAAGAATTTGCAGCTTGAACTATATCTCCGTCCTGATACCACAAAACGACCTTGCCGTTCATTTCACAATAATAGTTTCCTTCCGAATCGGATGCAAAGGGAACGACACTTCCCTTATACTCGTTTACAAAATAAGATATAACCTTATAAATGTTTTCAATATCTTCGGCGTTGTAGGAAAGCAAGATTTTCACATCGTTTTCTTCGCCGTTGGCAAGCTTGATCGCATTGGGAACAGGTCTGCCGCCATTGTTTTCAACGATACAGTTTTTCAACGCTGCAGAAAGTGTAACGCCGTATTTCTTTTCTGCTTCAACAATAGCTTCGGTATTTTTAAGAGTTTTTACTCTCGCCCATCTTTCAATTGCCATTTTTTATACTCCTGTTATTATTTGTATTGTCGGTTTCATCAAGTAAGGAAGCGGTTTCCTTGTTTCCATAGCTTCCGCCCCACAATGCTTTGCCTCCGGTATGTGCCGCTCCGCCTTGAGTTCTGTCATGGTCTTCTATTTTTACCAGCTGCATTTTACCGGGCTCTTCATTGTGATGCCATACATAGCCTTCAGGAGTGAAACCATCATTAATATCCGCAAGCTGGTCTTCGGTAAATTTGCTTTTCAGATCATTATCACTTTCGATTGCAGATTTAAGCTGTTTGTTACACTCGCTGAATTGTTTGGCATTTGACGCCTTTTCAAGATCCTCGGGAAGCTGTGCATCGAATTTACTGTCAAACTTCGGGAAAACGCCTTCCACTTCTCTGCCGTGAATATTTACGGTTTTCCTTTCATACGGAACTCCGTTTTCTCCTGTTTTCCCTTCCATGTCTTCACGGTCGGTTTTATAACGAATAACGCCATCATCACCGATACTGCACTTATTGAGTTGTTTTTCTGTCCAACCTAAATCGTTTTGAATATCGTTGCGTTCTTTTTCGTTAAGAGGCCGTAATTCTTTGTTAGCCTCCGATTGTTCGGATATTTTGCCCAGAGGCTTTTCGTTATCTATTCCCTTTACGGAGGTTATATCCTTCGAGGAGGGTTCGAGACGGGTAGTTTCGCCCTTTACGATGCCGCCGCCCTCGTATCCGCCATCGGTAAGTATCTGCTTACCGCCGCCCGGTCTGTCCTCCGTAAAGACCTTTCCGTCCGCCTTCTGGGGTGCGACGGTGCCTTCCATTACGTTATTCTGTCTGCCGTCGTTAAGGGTGGGCTTTAAGGTGGATTCGTTTTTGTATTCGCCCGTATTATAGTCCGGAGTGGCAAGATTCTTTTGCACCTCGGAGGGCTCGGTGTACACGTCGTGGGTTGAATACTTTCCGCTGGCGCCCTTTTCGTTGCTGTATACGTTTACGGGCTCATCCTTGGTTACGTGGCGGATAGTAGCCTCGTCTGCCGAAGTTTTTTCGGGATGATGGGAAGCGTTGTTAAGGCTCTTGTCCTGCTCGGGGAAGGCGCGGAAGGATTCCTTCTGTGCCTTGGCTTCCTCGGGAGAAAGTCCTCTTTCCTCTGCGAGACGGTCGAAGTTTTTGGAAGAAAGCTTTGCGGGCTGATCCGTAGGAACATCACGCACACCGTTTTCGAAATCCTTATATCCGCTGGGGCTTTCCTTCATGCTGTCTATGTCTGCACGTATCTTGTCCTTAAGGGCTTCGGTCTCCTCCTTGGTGAGCTTTCCGTTACCCTTTTCCGCATCAACTGAGGGAGTCTCAGTCCTGAGAGGCACGTCCTCTGCGGGGCGCTTTTTCTCTTCCTCCTGCGGCTTGGTTTCCTGAGGCACCTCAACGGTGGTCTCCTTCTTTTCCAAAGGCTCCTCCTTCGGCGGAGTATCCGTTTTTTTCTCTGTGGTCTCTTTCTTGGATTCCTTGCTTTCGGTCTGCTTCGGCTTTAACTCGGATTGGTTTGCTTCCTGTACCTCTGACGAAACCTTTTTGCCCGAAGGCTCGCTGCTCTCGGTTTTCGGAGTGCTTTCAACCTCGGAGTTATGTCTTAATTCAGCCATAGACGTCTCCTTTTATTTTCCATTATTTCGTACACCCCCAAGAAACGAGGGGTTTCTCGGGGGTGGTGAATGCTTTAATCCTGATACGGGGTGTCCTCGTATCCTCTGCTCTTTAATTTTGCGACCATTTTATCAAGGACGCTCTTCCAAAGCTTGTTGAACCACTTGGTTTCGCCAAACCATCTTACAGCCGTGGGGCTGACGGCGTAATACGTCTTGATAAACGCTCTGCCCAGCACGCCGGACGCAAGATAATTATCGCGGTAGCGGCGCAAGGTCCAAACCTCGGGACAATCGTAAGAGCCGTATACTGCGGTTGCCACGTAGCAGCCCTTTTCCTTTACGACGTTTACGCGGATGTTCTTTTGGATATCCGTATTCTCAAGAGAGCAGGTGAGCACCGAATATCCCACGCCGTAGGTTCTTACGAGGCACTTGCAGTCGCCCTCGGAAATTATCTTTACCGTGCGGGGGTTGGAGGATTTCCATACCGCCTTGGGCATAGGATTGGCGTTTGCGGGAACCACGCGGCACTGAATTACCGCTTCGGAGGAAATGGGAACGTTTACCGTTTCGCCGGGAAGGGCGACGTCCACTGCCTTGGGGAAAACGGAAATATATACGCTGGATGAAACGCGCTTAGTCTTTACGGTGACCTTTGCTCTGCCGGAGGACAGTGCGTAAAGCTCGTTCTTGCTGCTGAAGGCGATGACGCTGTCGTCGCTTACGATATATTCAAGGTCACGCTCGTCCTCTGCGTTGGCGGGAGCGGTAATAACCTTTATGGTCATAGTCTCCTTTTCCTGCATATTTATCTGAGGGATCACTATGCTTATATTGGAAACGTAAATATGCTTTTCGGATATGATATTCTTGGTTTCGTATACGTTGCCCTTGATATCGGAAACGGTGATATTACAGCTTCCCTCTCCCTTTGCGAAGAGATATCCGTTTTCTGCGGCAATAACCGTAGGATCGTCCGACTTAACGAGGATATTTATGGGAGGCAGGCAGGAGGGGAAAATCTTGTACTCTACAGAAAATCTTTCGCCGCAATCCATCTTTTCGGGAAGCTCGCTTACGTATACGCGGTACTCCTCCTTGCTGTACGCCTCAAACTCCAGCTTGGTGGCTGTATCGAGGGACATATTGCTGACTATGGAAAATACCTCGCTTATGTAATCAAGCATTAAGTGGTAGGTGCAGAAATAATCCAAGAGCATAGGAAGCATTTCCTCGGTAACGCAAAGAAGCGAACGGCTTCTGCCGCCGTAGAACGCAACCTTTTCGCCCACCTTGACGCAATATTTGTTCTTGGCTGTCTTGTAGCTTTCATCGTCTGCTACGATGGCGTAAGGAGTTTCCTTTTCGGTATATACAACGCCGTATTTTTCAAATTCTGCGCAATTTTCGGCAGACGTGCAGTTGAAGGCAATATTTTCGCAGGATGCCTTCGGATCAATACCGTACGCCGCGCTTACTTCCTTTGCATAGTTAAACTTGACGCCGAGAGGGATGCTGTACTCGAGGGGAGAAAAGGTAACCTCGGTGCAATACTGAGAAAGGCTTTTCGCCGCATTCAGCACCTCATACTGGAAGGGGTGTCCCGTCAATACCACGCGGTAATCCTCGGCAAGCTCATCGTCCATACCGGTGTACATTTTATCTACCCAGGCGAAGATATCGTCATAGATATAATCGGCAAGCTCAACGAAGCGGCTGAGCTCTTCGCCGTTGATCATTACCTTGGGGTGCTTTTCGTATTTATTGTAAATAATTTCAACGATATTGTTCATTATGTCACTCCCTCACATTACATCATTCCGAAGCTTCGGAGCATCTCTGCCAATTCAGGACTGTTGATCAAGTACGCCAACACCACGAAGAGTGCTATCCAAATAAAAGGAAACAGCAAGCCGATAACGGCGCGTACTCTGCCGGAGCGTGCATTCTTGGCCTTGAAAAATCCGATAAGGCTGAAGATAAAGGCAAAGGGCCACGCATAAGGAATAAACGAAAGTATACCGAAGACGAGACCCGTGGTAGCGCATCCGTTGGAGCCCTTGAGCTTTTTGATCTGTACAGCGGGCACGGAAACCTCGTACATATTTTTGGTGTTTTTTACGGTGTTGGGAGAATCATCAATAGCCGCATTGTATCCGCAGGATTGACATACGGTCTGAGTATTCATTTCCTTTTGACAGTTTTTGCAGAGCATAAGATTTCCTTTCTTACTTATGCCGCGGCTGAAAAAGCACAGCTTCGGCGTATTATACTTTATTAATATTTATTTAATTATACATTAACATTTACGGTTTTGTCAATAACAATCCACAACATATAGTGTATAAAACGGAAAATTTGTCGTACGTATATATAAATCTCCCAAGTCCGAAGACTTGGGAGATTACGTTTTTGTGTTATAGGGTTTTACCGTAATATTCCTTTAACATGCCTTGAAATTGTATATCGGCTTTATGATCTCGTAAGCGGAAAGGGTGTCGCCGATAACCTCAAGTATACGCTGAGGCGGCTTATACGCCATCGGGCATTCGTCAAGGGAGCCTTCAAGGGCGGTGGTGGTGTATATCCCCGCCATTTCTCGCTGATATTCCTCTACGGTGAAGGTGTATTTTGCATCGCTTCGACTGCACACGCGCCCTGCGCCGTGAGGTGCGGAAAAATTCCACTCGGGGTTACCCTTCCCCGTGCCGAGAAGTGCTCCGTCGCGCATATTGAGAGGAATAATTACCCTTTCACCCGCGCGGGCTGATATAGCACCCTTGCGGAGTATCATACGCTCCGTATCTATAAAATTATGCACGCAGGAAAAGCGGTCCTTAACGGAAAATCCCATCTTGCTGCATATGATCTCGGCTATGGTGCGGCGGTTCGTATCCGCAAAGGCTGCGACGACGCTCATATCGTGGAGATAATCCTCGAAAAGCGCGCCCTCAAGGACGGCGGTCTCGCGGTTGACCTTGACCGCGGTATTTCTGCTTTTGCCGTAATATTCGTCCTCATATTTGCTTTGCTTGATGCGCCTGCGCTGCTTTTTGCATTGGTAGCGGTACGCCTCGTCCTGATAATACAAAGCCACGTCGCTACCGAGCTGACGGGAGCCGGAATGAATGACCAGCACCTTTTCTCCGTCAGAGCGCTCATCAACCTCTATAAAATGATTTCCGCCGCCGAGAGTGCCGAGACTTGCAAGTGCTCTTTCGGAATTCACCTTTTCCTTGCAGATAAGTGAGCCAAGTTCAAAGGACGCAACGGGTGTGCCGTGTATCTTGGCGCCGCAGGGAACAGAGGAACGGATGACATTATCCAGCTTTGGAAGGTCGATATCCTCTTTTCCGAGAAAGACCACCTCCATACCGCAGCCTATATCCACGCCCACCAAGGAAGGGGATACCTGACGGGACAGCGTCATCGTAGTGCCGACGGCAACGTTTCTGCCCGAATGGGTATCCGGCATAATGCGTATTTTGCTGTCGGAATACGCCTCCTCACGCAAAAGAGAGGTTATCTGTGTTTTGGTCTGTTTATCGATCTTATCCGTAAAAACGATTGCGGAATTTCTTTTTCCTTGTAATTTGATCATTAGTTCTCCTACTCATATTTGATTTTTGGCGTTTGATAAAGAATATAGCAGACATAACGATCAGCTCCTTTTAAATGAGTTTTGTTTATTATACCATAATATGCCGCTCAATACAATATTTTTAACGAATAAGTGTGTCGTAAAATGTTGACTTTTCACAAATTTCGTATATAATATAAAATGTTTATTTTTGCGGTATCGGTAGGAAGATAATATGCCACTGTTAAGATATATGATATATTCGGACACCAACGAGTTGTCCTTCAAAAAGCCGATAATGATATTTCTCCACGGGCTGGGCGGCGGATACGCCAACTGGTACCGACAGGTGCATACCTTAAGAGAGAAATACGACCTCGTGCTTATAGAGCTTCCCTCTCACGGAAACAGCCCGTTGATGATGTCGGAAATGGAGATCTCCTACAAAGCCCTTATCGGCAAGATAATGGAGGTGGTCGACCATCTCGGTATCAAAAAAGCCACCTACGCCGGAGTTTCTCTGGGAACGATGCTGGTTAAATACATCGTGCTCAACTTCCCCGAAAGAGTGGATAAATACATACTTGCAGGTCCTATCGGTGATTTCACCTTCGTATTGAGATCTGCCATAAACTTTATAAGACATCTTATGCCCATAGCACCGCTTAAGTCCATTCTCGGCTTGGTTGCGGGCGTAGTTATGCCTTACAAGGTATCCAAGTACGGTCGCGATATATTTCTCGCCTGTGCAAGAAGACTGCCCAAAAAGGAGTTCATCGCCTGGTGCAAGCTACTTACCAAGTTCAAGGATATTCAGGATACCTACCAAAAGACTATGCTTGACGAGCCTAACGGTTTGTATATCGTAGGCGCGCTGGATCATTTCTTTATCCCTATGCTGAAAAGAGACAGAAAAAGAGTAAAGAATATGGTGTTCGTTGAAAATGCGGGACATATCTGCATTGCAGACCAATCCGAGACCGTAAACGAGCTTATCATAAACTTTCAGGATACCGGCAAGGTTTTGAAAACCGCATAATACGCATAATAAAATCACCCCGCGAAGCCATACGGCTTCGTGGGGACCCCGACAAAAATAAAATCTCGTTCCGAAGAACGAGATTTTTTCATTTTTAAATAAGATCAACGGGTAAAAATGCGCTTATTACGGCAAAGATGATTGCAGGCAGAAGATTTGCCACCTTTATCTTTTTGCCGAACACGAGGTTTATTCCCACACAGAAAATAAGTATATTCCCCACCACGGAAAGATACAGCAGTGCTTTATCCGTCATAATCGGCTTTATAAGCACGGAAAGGGCGGTGACTCCTCCCTGCAAAAGGGCAACGGGAATGGCAGAGAACACCGTTCCCTTTCCCAAGGATGCCGCCATAACCATTATTATAATAAAATCCAGAATAGCCTTGGTTACCAACACGGTATGATCGCCGTAAAGCCCGTCGTTGATTGAGCCCACTATCGCCATTGCGCCGATGCACACTGTGAATGAGGCGTTTACAAAGCCTTCGATAAAGCTGTTGTCCCCCGTGCTATGGGTCTTTCTTTTGAGCCAAGCGCCGAATTTTTCAAAGCCGCCTTCGATATTGATAAGCTCGCCCATCAATCCGCTGAGGGCAAGACAGCCGATTATTAAAAAATCGCCGCCGTATACAAGCTTCCCGTCGGATACGGAAAACATTCCCTTAAGTGCGCCCGCAACGCCTATGAATATGACCGCAAGTCCGCAGGCTTTACAGAGAGTATCGCGATGTCTGTCACCGATAAATCTTCCGAAAAGCATCCCTAAAAGCCCGCCGACGATAATGGCGAATACGTTAATGATAGTTCCGAGTCCGTGCATTTTTTATTCCTTCCGAGCAATGCTTACAGCAAAGCGGAGTACACCCTTTCGCCGCCGTTTACGAATACTTCGATAATATATCCGTCCCGAAGTATCCTGATATCGTCGAGCCTGCCCTCGTAGACTACGGGTTCTCTTCCCTGCCGCGCAATAACGAAGCCCTTTTCAGTTATCTCTACAGCGGGATCGCTTTCGGTAAGCAGATGCCGCACCTCCTCTACGGGAAAGGCGGTAATTTTTCCATTTGATAATTTTAATTCTCTGGGCACCGACATACAGCCGATATTTTTTTCGGCGTAGCCTGCATATTCCCAGCCCGGTATCCACGTTATAAGCAAATTTCTGTTCTTACCGTCGCGGAATACCTGACCTGCGTACTGATCGGGTCCCTTGTCAATTTCCGCGGCGTGCTTAACCGTAAAGACGCCGTCTGTAAAATCGCCGTACATTACGGTAAAAAAGTGGTTGCCGTCAAGGGGGCACACCGAGGTCGTCAGCAAACACGTGGATTCCTCCGCCTCCATAAAAGAAGGACATTCGGTGTATTTACAGTTTTCCCACTGCTTCATAACGCCAACGTAATCCCAATCCAGAAGAGTATCGCTTTTATACAGCAAAAGCCGTCCCGTTTTGGTTTCGGGATTGCCCGAAGCAACGACGCAGTAATACTCGTCCCCTATTTTGCAAACGGCAGGATCGCGGAAATCGGGTCCGCCGTCGGGAGGAAATCCGTCGATAACCGGGTTTGAAGCATATTTTTCAAAATGCACGCCGTCATCGGATACCGCCACCGCAACGGTGGATACGGCAGTGATCGCCGCGTAAAACAGATACAGTCTGTCGTCCTTGACTATTGCGGTACCCGACCAGCATCCTCCGCCGTCGTATTTATCGCCCGGTGTCAGCGCAACGGGAAGCTCCTCCCAGTGGAGAAAATCCTTGGTACGGGCGTGTCCCCAATGCATGGGCTGCTTCCAAGGAATTTCATGATCGGGTGAGTATTGGTAAAAAATATGATAATATCCTTTAAAATACACGAGTCCGTTGGGGTCGTTGTTCCAACCCTTTTTCGGTCTGTAATGATATTTAAGAGGGGCGGTATAGTTGATTTCGGTCATTTTTTCACACAGCCTTCGTTTTATTCAAAAGCATTGAAATATTGTAAAATCCTTGGCAAAGGGTTTTATCCGTCTCCTTGAAGCCGAGCTTTTGCCAGAAGGGATATCCGCTTACGTTGTTATCCTGAACGGATAATCTGATGGCGGTATAGCCCGAAGCGAACCCTTCGGCAATAACGGCGTTCATTATCTCCGTACCCACGCTTTTTCGCTGAACGCTTTTGTTCACCAGAAAAAGTCCGATATACAGGGTGTTTTTGTCGGGATACCCTTCAAAAAGCGACAGGAAAGCCATCGGAACGCCGTCACGGGAAAAGCCGATACTGTGAGGCGTCCCCTCTGTAAATAACTCGGTGTACTCGACGGTATCCATACAGTCCTCCTTCAAGGCGGGGCGTCCGTCGGTTATAAGATAGTATTCATTGTTCGAATAAAATACGTTTTCGTATTTATGTGCGTTTTCCTTGTTTACCGCTTCTGCGGTAAAATTTTTCAAACGATTATCAAGCCATTTAATAAAAGACAAATATTTCACCGCCTTTTTTATCTGACGGACTATCCTTCTCTGCCGTCAAGGAAGATGGGGTTGGTCCAGGCGTGCTTGCCGTCCTTATCGACTATGCTTGCACGGACGTAATCGTAGGGGCCTGCCCAATGGTTTAATGTAAACTCTGCGTGGGTGATATTTCCCTTTTCGTCCACTCTTACCTGATTGGGGTGCATATCGCTGTGGAGACGGACTCTCGCCACGGGCGAGCAATCTATATAAGCAGTGTCGCCGTCAACGTAGAAATCGTATATTTCGGGACCGCAGGAGGAATAAAATTCGCCCTTTTCCAGTGCCGCGAGAATGGAATTAAGCTCCTTTTCCGCCTTGACCACAACCCAGCCCTTGCAAAGATGGTCAAATACGTGGGAATCGTCGGTGGCAACGCCGTAGATCACTTTTCCCTGCCCCAAAAGCTCGTCCCAATAAGCGGCGTCGGCATCGCAATCCTCCGCCAAGGCACAGCCGCTGTTCCATATTTCCATGGCAAAGTTGCCCTTCTGAGTTTCAAAATACTTTGCGCTGGTGTTGCTCCACTGAGGGTGGCAAAGAATGGTAAGGTTTTTCTTTGCGTGTGCCTCGTCAAGCCAAGGCTGATATTCCTCCGAATTGGGGAAGTTGGTACCCGCAACTCTTTCGTCGTTACCAAAGCCGTTTCCGTCCTGGGCGGACGGACCTACGCAAACGGTATGAAAGCAACGGAAGCCGTGACCGCGCTCAAAGGTGTTGCTGTGCTCCATTCCGGGAACCACAAGAATTCCGGTTTCGGGTGCGTAGTTTTTGTGGTTGTATATCTGATGGTCAGTCAGGGCGATAAAATCGTATCCGTGCTCGTGAGCGTATTTCAGAACGTCCTCGGGAGAACCAACCCCGTCAGAACGCGTGGTGTGGGTGTGAAGTCCACCCTTTACAAAATGCTTTTCGTTTCCAATAAAGGCGCTTTGCCGTTTCATAATAAATCCCCCTGTATGTTTTTTCACAGTTTATCACAAAGATAAAGGCTTGTAAAGTAAAATGACAAGCCTTTGGCGAGAAAAAATACCACTATTTATTTTTCTTTACGAATTTCCGCATCCATTTAAATCCATCTATGAGCTGACGATTTATTACGTTGCAAATTTCAACGGCAGTATCGTCATTGAATTTTTGGACAAGCTTATATCCTTTAGGAGGCACAAAATCAAAAGCCTGCTTTTCGCTTACGTCCAGATAATCATTTCCGAACCCAAGTGCATGTTTTGAATATAGGTCTCGATAATAGAACCAACCGCCATACATACCCTTCAAGCGATATCTTTCACAGGTATTCCAAACCGTCAGTTGTTCTATAGTCAACCCGTCCCATTCTACGTAGTTCTTATTGGTTGAGTCGGGAAAAACACAAGAGACCTCAACGGCAAAAGAGCCTCCCCATTTATTGGTCTGAAAGCTGACGAGTTCAATGTGATCCTCGCCCGTTCTGCGAAAATGAGGATACTTTCCCGTAAATCCATCATCCAGAAGCGGAGCTATAACTAATTTTTTCAGATAAGATTTCATTATTTCGTTGTTGCTCATCACTTCACCCCGTAAAAATTCCGTTGATATAATAAGTCAAAAGCTGTTATTTTCAAATTCATTAACCTTTATTACCCAAGCGGTAAAATGCCACGGCGGATGCGGCGGCGACGTTAAGTGAATCCACTCCGTTGTACATAGGAATTTTCACGGTGTAATCGCAGTTTTTTATGGTTTGGTCGGAAAGCCCGTCGCCCTCCGTGCCCATAATCACCGCAAGCTTTTCTTCCCGTAAAAGCATGGGATCGTCAACGGAAACAGAATCATCCTTAAGCGCCATCGCTACCGTCTTGAAGCCCAGAGATCTTATTTCATCCAAGCATTCGTCCGGCATAAAGGTCCATTGGATCTGAAATACCGTGCCCATACTCACTCTTGCGGCGCGTCTGTACAGTGGGTCGGAGCAACCCGGGGTAAGCAGTACCCCGTCCATTCCCAAGGCGGCGGCAGAGCGGATTATGGCGCCCACGTTGGCGGGATTCATAACCTTATCCAATATAACTATTCGACTTTTGTTTTCACAAATATCCTTTACCTTCGGCAGAGGCTTTCTGCGCATTGCACACAGCATACCGCGAGTAAGCTTAAAGCCGGTAAGAAGCGTCAGAACGTCAAAGGGCGCACAAAAGACGGGAACGCCGCTTATACGTTCGAGAATGGGCTTGCCTTCTCCGTCAATATGCCGCGCTTCCATAAGAACGGATACAGGCTCGTAGCCTGCGTCAAGTGCACGGCTTATGACCTTTGGGCTTTCCGCTATGAACATTCCCTCTTCGGGAAATTCCTTGTTTAACAGCTGTGCTTCGGTCAACCGCGCATATACGTCCAGCTCGGGTGCCGAAAAATCGGTTATTTCTGTAATATTATTCATATCGTTCTCCGGTGTGTTGGATACGGTTTTTCAGAGTTCATTTTCCGTTTGAAATTATAGCACACTTGTACAAACAAATCAACAGTTCATAGCGTTACAAGGCTTGAGTTTAAGAGTTTGGAATACACAGTCTTGCCCTTCGGGCTCGTAAAACAAAAGACACCCTGTTGGGTGTCTTTTGTTTTACCGGCAAGTTGCACCGAAAAAGATATCGGCTTGTTTACTTCTTTATACTTATGTTAATATCACCGGTTGAGGTTGTGATCTCACATTTTCCACCGGTTACTGTTTTGGGCACATCCACATCGCCTGTATCAGTTTGAACAATAAATATCTTGTCGGTAAGCAAACAGCCTCTGACATCACCGGTATCGGTTTCGACAGAAATCTCGGCAGCATCGCAGCCATCAAATTTCACATCGCCCGTGCTTCTTTCGATAGAAAACTTTTCTGCGGCAATCACATTTTTCAGGGATATCGCTCCCGTGTTTCCGGTCGATACAACATTTCTACACCTGATATTTGTCAGATTCGTCTTTCCTGTAGAAACATTAATTTTAACATCACCTTCGCAGGTTACATCAGAAGCCGTAACCTCGCCTGTTGAAACAGAAAGATCAATTGTGTTTGCGGATACGTTTTCAACATGAATATTGCCCGTACTTGTCTTAATTATTATATCTTCCGAAGCGGAAGCATAATTCGTTACATTCCCGGTGCTTTCAGAAATATCAATATTTTCAAATTTGAATTCTTTTGGTATTTCCACATCACCGGTGCTTGATTTGATTGAAAGCTTGCCGTATTCGCCCTGCGGAATATATACCGTTATTTTCGGCGTGCCGAAGTTTATCCCGATATGCTCATACCATTTTCTCGTATCGACGACCTTAATTACAAGTGCGCCATCATTTACCGCAACTAAATGCTTTACGTTTCTCTGTTCGTAACAAGAAACCGAAGTTTTTGAGTTTTCGGAAGGCAAAAGCACAATGTCGGCGGTATTGGTTATAATTGATATGCTTTTAAAATTCTCAGTAATTTCATGATCGTTAGTTTCATATTTGCCCGTTGATAATTTCGTAAAATCCCATTCAAGCATTGACATTACACCCACAAAAATGATACCACCAACCAACACAAAAGAAGTTGCTATAATAAGCCATACTTTTGTTCTCGTTCTCATTATACTACCTCCTTCTTGATAAAACAATTCTTAGTCCATATTGCCATTTTCTTAGTAAGTATCAAAGTACCCTTTGCAGCTGCTTTGCATCCGTAAAACATAAAGATAGCAAGTCCCGCACATACAATACCTACGGCGAGCATAGCAACACCCGAAACTCCGTTTCCGCCTGCTGCAAAAACGACACACGTCAGCACACCGCCAACAGAACAAGCGGCAAGTAAGACAAAGACTGACCACAAGGAAATTATCACAACCCACAAGGAGATATAAAGGGAGAGAATTACGGCAAATGCGGCAATAGCCAAAGAAAGCCATATAGGAGAGCCGAGAACCAAAAGCACGATTTCACCCGCACTCCACCGTCTTTTAGATTTAATTCTTTCCTTTGCGATTTTCACAAGAGGCGTTTCAGCTACTACATGTGTAACGATTTCATCAACAGTACCTACTGCTGAAACCGCTTCTTCCTCAGAAAGCCCTTCTTCCATTTGATCTTCAATCATTTCGCTGTAAAATGACAAACGTTCCTCTATGTCAACCTGTGGCAATCCGGATAACCCTTTGCGCAACTGCGCAAGAAATTCTTGTTTACTCATTGCCATCATCCTCCTTGGTTACAAATCGATATATAGATAAAATTTCCTTCCACTCATCCTTGAAATCTTCAATACGCTTTAATCCTTCGTCAGTTATATGATAATACTTCCGAAGTCTTCCACTATGTTCTGCGGTGCGAACGGTCAACATATTTGCAAGTTCCAAGCGTTTCAGAATGGTATATAAGGTTGATTCGGAAAGCTCAATATACGGCTTCATATCTTTTATAATCTTATAGCCGTATGAATCTTCGCTTTTAATCGCAGCCAATACACATACATAGAGCTTGCCGCTTTGGTGAACAACTACCGCTTGGCTAACAAAAAGTGATTAGCCAAAAGGAGCTAAATATTTGATACTTGCTGACAGATTAAACCGGATTATTGAAGATAGACAGATCAGCAAGGCAGAATTCGCAAGGAGGATCGGCGTGACACCGCAGTACGTGCTTCTGCTGACGGGCAACGCCAAGGCACGTCCCGAAAGCATTAAGCCTGCCCTTGCCAAGCTGATCGCTTTGGAGTTTGATTGCGACTGCGAATGGCTTCTTCACGGCAAGGAGCCGGAGAATAAGCCGACCATTAACGTCCACACCTGCGAGGGGCCACTTCGCACCTACGGACTTTCCGTAAAGGAAAACGAGACGGTCCTGAAATATGCCGACGGCATGACCGTAAAGCAGATCGCCGAGGATACCGGCGTTACCGTCAATACGGTGAACTATT
>JAGAKP010000058.1 GCA_017625615.1 Clostridia bacterium | reverse complement strand
TATCTAACACTTAAATAAAAACACCCCGACAATCACCCCAAGAAACCTTTGGTTTCTCGGGGACCCCGAAAGAAAAAACGGCGAGTAATCGCCGTTTTTTTAACGAGGAACGAGAAACGAGAAACGAGGAACGAGGAACGAGAAACGAGGAACTATGGTAAAAATCCGCTGAACGCGGATTTTGGTTTTATTTGAAACGGGACGTCGAGGACGCCGTCCCCTACACACACGCCGTGGCTGTTCGATAACCGTAGGGGCGCATCACGATGCGCCCGCAAACTGTTCGCACTACACTGCCGCAAGGCAACTTCACTGAAAAAATCCGTTTTCGGGCGGATTTGTTGTTTTGCACAAAAAAGTACGCGTATTTTCTACAGTTCGTGATATTGCATAGCGGGAATATATGTGGTAATATAAAAACAGAATAAATTTATACGGAAAGGAATACGCTTTTATGAAAAAGATATTTTTAACGTTACTCTGCATCGTTTTCGTTCTCTCGGCCTTTGCTTCCTGCGACCAAGCGGAGGAAAACAAAACGGATATAAGTGATATCGTTTCCGAAACTGCTTCGCAAACAGAAAGTGAGCTTTCTGCGGAAATAAGCGAAAATGAAACGGACGAAAGCGATGAAATAAGCATAGTAGATATAGTCTGCAATTTCGAAGGAAAATATTACGAGGCAGCTTTAGAAACTATTTATATGGACGAAACGTATATCTATACCCTTAGTTCATACTGTTCACAGGATATAATAGTTACGTATTCCGACGGAACTACTCAAAACGTAAAAGAAGCTCTTGAGGACGGAAATATTACTCTTGCAGACCTCGATCGGTTTGAAATTAAGTATAGCAAAAGAGAAAAAACCACGGTAGACCGTGGGGAATAAAGAGTCAACAAATCACCCCGATAAAAAGGACGGAGAAAAATTTTCTCCGTCCTTTTTTGCTTTTTATTACGTTTACGAAAGCAGCAATTTATCGTTTGCGATCTCCGTTCCGCTGGTTTTGGAGAACAGACCCATAAGCTGTTCCACGGTAAGGTTTTTCTTTTCCTCGCCCCTTACGTCCACCACGATTCTGCCCTCGTGCATCATTATAAGTCTGTTGCCGTAGGCGATAGCGTCGCGCATATTGTGGGTTATCATAAGTGTGGTAAGGTTGTTTTTGCTTACTATCTTTTCGGTGGTCTCAAGGACCTTTGCAGCGGTTTTGGGGTCAAGAGCTGCGGTATGCTCGTCAAGGAGCAAAAGCTTGGGCTGCTGAAGCGTTGCCATGAGCAGGGTAAGCGCCTGTCTTTGTCCGCCGGAGAGAAGTCCTACCTTGGCGGTCATGCGGTTTTCAAGTCCGAGATCAAGTATCTTAAGCTGCTCGCGGTAAGATTCTCTTTCCTTTTTGGTTATACCGGGGCCGAGAAGTCTCATTTTTCCTCTACGTGCGGCAAGTGCAAGGTTTTCCTCTATCTGCATCGTTGCGGCGGTACCCATCATAGGGTCCTGAAAAACTCTGCCGATAAACTTTGCTCTTTTATGCTCGGGAAGCTTGGTTACGTCGGTTCCGTCAATAACGATACTGCCTTGCTCTACGTGGTGAACGCCCGCAACGCAGTTGAGCAGGGTACTTTTGCCTGCGCCGTTACCGCCGATAACGGTCACGAAATCGCCGCTTTTAAGCTCAAGATCAACGCCGTTGAGAGCTATCTTTTCGTTTACGGTATGGGGATTGAATACTTTTACAATATTATTGACCTTTAACATTGTTTTTCTCCTTTCCCGCTTTAACGTTTACGCCTTTTCCGCTGAATATCTTGGAGCGGAGGTGAGGCACTGCGAGGAATATAGCCACTATAACGGCGGATATAAGCTTCATATAGTTGGAGTTGATATCAAGCATACTGATAACTGCCTGAATTACGACGTAGTATATTACCGCGCCGATGCTTACTGCCAACAGCTTAAGTCCGAAGTTGCGGAACAGCTTGCCGAAGAGCACCTCTCCGATAATAACTGCGGCAAGACCGATAACTATTGCGCCTCTGCCCATATTGATATCCGCAAAGCTCTGGTACTGTGCAAGAAGTGCGCCGGAAAGGGCAACGAGACCGTTGGATATCATAAGTCCCAAAACCTTGTTTACGTTGGTGTTGATACCCTGAGCACGCGCCATATTGCTGTTTGCACCCGTCGCACGGAGGGATGCGCCAAGCTCGGTACCGAAGAACCAATAAAGAACCAGAATAATTCCCACCGTAAACAGACCTACCGTAAGCAGGGGATACATATAGAAGGGACGGTCGCCCTTAACAACGTCCTGCAGATAACGGAGGGACACGATAAGCTTATAATTATTTACGTTAAGAGGCTGGTTTGCCTTCATATCCATTATAGCCAGATTTACCGACCATAATCCCAATTGTGTAAGTATACCCGCAAGAATGGGAGGTATACCCAATTTCGTGTTAAGAAGTCCGGTTACGAGACCGGTCGCCATACCGACCACAAAGGCCACAGCCATGGAAAGCCATACGTTGTAGCCCGCAACTATCATTACGGCACAAACCGCGCCGCCGGTACAGAAGGATCCGTCAACGGTAAGGTCGGATACGTCCAACAATCTGTAGGTAATGTATACGCCTATCGCCATTATACCCCATATAAGACCCTGTGCCACTGCGCTGGGGAGCGCATTCAGAAAGCTTGTCATAAAAAATTCCTTTTAAAAAAATTTCGTCGTTTCGCTAAGGTGGGCGAGACGGTATTTTGCCGTCTCGCCCTTTTTGATTATTGGTTTGGTAATTAGTTATTTATCAGACTTTTCGATAGCTACGTATCCTTCGGGAGGAGTGATACCGAGGGCATCGCAAATATCCTTGTTGTATTTGGGAGTGAGGTCTTCTTCTGCTACGTATTCAATAGGCATTTCGGAAATGTTTGCCTCTCCCTTAAGTACCTTAACAGCCATCTTTGCGGTTGCAGCGCCGAGATCGTAGTAGCTTATGCAAAGGGTAGCAACGCCGCATCCGGAGCAGATGCCTTCTTCTCCTGCGATAACGGGAACCTTTGCGGGCTGGCAGATACCGTCAACGATACCGGTAGCGTTTGCAACGGTATTGTCGGTGGGAACGTAGATAACGTCGGATTCGCTTGCAGCCTTCTGGGTTACGGACTGCATTTCGTTGGAATCTGCGAAGGGGTACTGCTTGCAGGTGTATCCCAATCCCTCGAGATAAGCCTGAACGGTGTCGACCTGATATTTGGAGTTAGCCTCTGCGGAGCAGAAAAGGAGACCTACGTTCTTTGCTTCGGGGAACCATTCCTTTATCATATCTGCCTGCTTTTTAAGAGGAGCAAGGTCGGCGGTGCCGGAAACGTTTCCGCCTACCGTGCCGTTGAAATCCTTAATATCAAGAGCAACGCCGTATTCGGTAACGGAGGTGCCGAGAATGGGAATATCGGTGGTAGCGGCAACTGCAGCCTGCAGTGCGGGAGTAGCGTTTGCCATAATGAGGTCAACGTCTTCTGCAACGAAGGCGTTTACTATAGGAGCGCAGGTAGCCGTGTCGCCTGCGGCGATCTCGACCTTAACCTCAACGTTGTCTTCGCCGAGCTCTGCCTTAAGGGTGTCTATAAATCCCTGAGTAGCTGCGTCAAGAGCGGGATGAGGAGCAAGCTGAACAACGCCGACTACGTATTTGCCGTCATCGGTTTTGTCAGCAGGGTCGGTGTTGCAGGCGGTAAGCGCCAACAGCATAACTGCGGTGAGTAATAATGCAAAGATCTTTTTCATTTTCTTTTGCCTTTCTGAACTTAAAAATAAAAGATGCTATTAATATACCACTTTAGTTCCAGTATGTCAATGAAAATTTATAAAAAAGTTTGCACAATTATTCACTTTTTTCTTTTATTTATGCATTCTCTGCAGGAAACGGGTCATTCTACGGTAAATTCGTTGGAATAAGCGGTAAAGTGAACACCGTCTACACTTATATCATTTGCCACTCGGTATTTTTTGTATCCTTCTTTAACTCTGACGGATATAACAAATTTATCGCTTCCTCCGCCAACACCTGTACACTCTTCTTCTGTCCATTCGGTGTGCTCGGCGTTGGCTTTTACCCATTCACCCTTTTCCTCGTCCCAAGCCTCAATATTAAATCCGTGCCCGTAAGTTACGAAAGCCGTTTCGCTTACGGTTATAATTCTGAATTTAACGGTATCGTCCCAACTATAAGAGTCTTTGTCTGTCTGAAGGTAAGTTTTCAAAGCATCCTCTTTTATTTTGTCGGTTATTTCCTTCGGCGGCTCGGGAAAGGAGTAATCGTGGCTTTCGTTTTCGTCTGCGGTGCTGGTCACCACGTCAAGGAGAGCATCCGAATTATCCTTGCTTTCCCCTTGTACCGCGCCTGCGGGGTTATCGTTTTTTGCGGTCAGATTATTGCAGGAAACCAAAAAAAGCACCGCCGAAAGTAAGCATATAATAACGCGCGCTTTCATCTACTTTTTCTCCTTTATTTTGTATGTGAATATATCGAAATCGGTTATACCCATTTCCGTTAAGATTTTCTTGCTTTTTTCTCTGTCTTCATCGGTGTTGTATTGGGGTATGAGCGGCAGACGGACGGTTATACGCTTATCTCCCACTGCGTCCAACAAAACGCGCAGGTTTTCAAGCATAAGAGAGTTATCCTTGCCCGTGTAGGAAAGATATATATCGGGATTTGTATCCTTGCAGTCAACGTAAAAGCGGTCTATACACTCCGCCGCCTTTATTACGTTTTCCGTCGGCACGTTAAGTGAGGTTTCCGCGCACAGATGCCATTGGCTTCCGCAAAGGCTTCTGAACTCCTTCAGAAAATCGGCGTACAGCAAAGGCTCTCCGCCGCCGAAGGTAACACCGCCTCCCGTGGCGAGGAAATATAAAGAATCTATCTTTGTTTTTTCGTAAAGCTCCTGAGGTGTCAGCATATTCTTTTTGGTGTTTTCATCAAAGGAAAACGGATTAATGCACCAAACGCACCGCAAGGGGCAGCCGTGAAAGCAGACCAGCGTGGTCACGCCGTCCCCGTCTGTCTTCATTCTGTGGCGGGAAAGGGCAATTACGGGAGCTTTATTCGTTTTTACCACGCAATATCTCCCATTATCTCTGCCACGGAAACCTCCTCTTCGGCAACCTCTCCCATTTCCGCAAATTCGTCCGACTCCGAGATTTCACTTTCTTCGGGTGCTATATCGCCCATAGTCACGTCACATTCGGAATCATCGGTTATAACGGGCTGTGATACCGACGGCATTTCTCCGTCAACCGTCTCGTGGGATATTTCTGCCAAAGGCTCACCGGCGGTGACGCCGTGGTTAACGAGATCCAAAAGCTCTTCACAGCCTGCGGCGTTCAACGCAAAGGCGGCGGCAATTCCCGCAACCGCAATGCGCTTGCCCGCACTCTGTCTCTTGTTAAGCTCTTCTTCAAGATACCGTACCTCTGCTTCGCACTTGGGGCAGGTACCCAGGCAGTCTCCCTGATATTTACATTCGCTCGTAATAAATTCAATATCGTTTTCCTTGGCTATCTGCTTGCGTATTTCCTTAAGTATCTTGCACTTGCTTTTTCCTTTCATAAATAAAACTCCTTTCACCGGTGGTTTCATATATAATACCTTGTGAAACGCAAAAAGGTTACAGCAAAAATAAATTTTTTATTTACGCTTCGTATATTCGCTTCGTATATCGTTTTCAAGGTCGTATTGCCAGAATACGGTCATATAGTCGTCGTATACCGCTACGTTGTAAATAAGTGTTTCGCCGTCAACGGTAAGAGTAAGGGTGCCAAAGTCTGCGCCCGCAACGGTATAGTTTCCTTCAAGCTGTTTTTCATAGCTTTCTGCCTTGTAAAGGTAGCCGTTTATTATCACGGTATCGGGCTCACTGCCGTCCGCCTTAACGAATTTTCCCTTGCCGTATTCAAAGGTGCCGTTTACGTTGAATATCCACCATTCCCGTAAGTATGCGATTCCGTCGGGCTCGTTGCTTTCCCACATACCGTAAAGCTTGCCCCCGTCAAATCCTTCGGGAACGTAGCCCGTTTCCGATTCAAGGAAATACTCTGTGCTTCCGATCACAAGATTTTCACCGTTTTTGCGTATATCATAGGTCTGCGTATATCCTTCTCCGTATTGAACGGACATATCGAATACTATGGTAAGTGTGTTTCCCTCAAGAGTGTATACTCCCTCGCGGCTGTTACCGCCGCAGCCTTCAAACACGGGATCGCCATTTTCGTCCTCGTATACGTTATATTCCGTATCGTAAGCTACACAGCAGCCGTTTTCACCGAAAACAAAGCCCGTAAGCCAAATATAACCGCCGGCGTAGTCCTCTTCGGAATAGCATTCCGTCCAAGAGCCGACTATGGAGGTTAAAGCCTCATCCTCTTGGGATATTTCTTGGGAAACTTCCTCGGAAACCTCTTCGGAAACCGTTTCCGAAGCAGTGGCGGACACGTTGCTTTCATCGTTGTCCTCCGCAGCTCTGCAGCCCGCAAAAGCGAGAATGAATATAAGTAAAAGTACAATGTATTTTTTCATTTTTTCCTCTTTTTTATAATTTTTTCTTGGCAAAAAGATAGGCTTTATCGTACATTTGGCGGTAAGCGGGATTTTTACTGCTTTGCCCCTTTGCAATTATTCCGCCGATAGCGCTTCCGTGGTAATACATTTTGGGCGCATTCATATATCCGGTTTCCTTGCCCGCCTCAAGGTACTGTATAAATCTCTTTATATGCTCCGTTCCCTCGGGAGAAATATTGCCCTTTTCGTCCTCCTGCACCTTCCATATTTCAAGCTCTACGCACATTCCCATCCGTTTTGCTTGAGCCGCGGTATCGTAAAGCCTGCTTTTGGGAACGGAAAGGTCAAACATATAGTTTGGCTGCATACAGGCGGCGTCAAAGCCGTAGCTTTGCCAATCCTCGTATCCCAGCGCGCAGAAATAGGGGATCCAGAAGCACTTATATCCCAAGGAATGTATATATCGACAGGTGTCGCGTATTATCTCTTTTTCGTATCTGTCGGTAGGGTTCAAGGCTTCCTCAAACCAATAAAATCCGCCCACCTCGGTGTGTGAATATCCACCGCGGCGGTGTTCTTCAAGCATATAGTCAATAAGCCACTTAAGTGCCTTTTTACGGCTTTCGGGATTGTCGAACACCAATTTTTCCCCGTTCACCTCGCCGAATTCGGCGTGCTGTGTATAGGTGTAAAGCAGTGTGAAATACACCTTCACCTTGTAATCGGGCATGCCTAAAGCGTCCCCCGTCCTTTTGGCGGCAGAGTTCAAAGCGTCAAGATTTTTGCCCTTCACAAATACGCTTTCCATATATTCCTTCCAGCCGTCCGCGTACTGTCCGCGGGGCGTGTAGTCCATAGAAACGTCGGGCAAAAACAAAAATCCGTCCATAAAGGTGTCTTTAATATTGCCGTCCCCGTCCATATACGCCGTAAGGGGCAGGTAGTCCGTTTCCGTCTGCAAGCCCTTGTCCTCGGCAACGGGACGGAAGTTATAGGTCAAAGCAATATTTTTCGCGCCAAGCACGTCCTCGTCGGGGTATCGGTTTATCTCCGCGGGGGCGGGCAAAGTATTGAATATTTCCTTCCCGTCGGCAACGGGCATCTTCGCGCCGCTTAAGTCCGTGCAACCGAAGATCTCGATCTCATCAATATAAACGTGATGCACCACGTCAAATATTATCTGAACGTACAAAGCCGCCGTCTTTTCAAATTCGCCGGTTATTTTAAAAATGCGTCTGTCTATGTGGGAGCGTGCGTCGCCGTTATCGTAAAGTGTCTCAAAATTTTCTCCGTCTGCGGAAGCCCGTATTTTAAGGTACGTGGGCGTGCGCACGGCGACCTCGTCGTTTCTGCAAAAGCTTATTTCAAATCCGCAGGCGGCGCAAAGGCAGGGGAGCTTGAAGGTAATGATCCTTCCTTCCCCTCGGTTTATATGGAACCATTCCTTGTTTTTGTAGTCAGCGTCGGGACTGTAAATTCCGTCGGTAAGCAACGCGGAATCGGTATCGTAATTGGTGTGCGGGCGGTCACCCTTAACGCCGAAGAAGGTCTTTTCCTCAATGGAATGTATGGGCAGACCGAGAATGAGGTTCTTTCGCTGTGCGGATACCTCCCCCACAGTCGCAGTTTCCTTCGTAAAGGGCTTGTTGGTGTAATATGAGCTCATGGCTTTACCTTCTTTCGGTAAGATTATAGCATACGCCTTGGTAATTTGCAACAAGAGAAGCTGCCGTATAATTAGTATAAAAAAGTGTTGAAAACCTCTTGAAAAGCCGAAAAAAGTGTGTTATACTCTTTGAGCGGTCTACGCCGGTGTGATGGAATTGGCAGACGTGCTGGACTCAAAATCCAGTGGTAGCGATACCGTGCGGGTTCGACCCCCGCCACCGGCACCAAAGCATTCAAACCCGAACCTTTTACCAATCGGTGAAACGTTCGGGTTTGTTGTTTTCTTAAAAGATGTTAAATAAGCCTTTGTTTGTGGCAGTACAGAGTTAGTCGCTCTGTACTGCCACTTCTTCGTTTCAAGAGATTTCTTACATAAGGAGAATTGAAATGAAGACTAAAAAAGCATCTAAGACTAACACAAAATCAAGAATCATTTTCTTTGCTATCGCGCTTACATATAACCTATTACTTGGCATTTACCTAAAAGACTTTTTTGTTCTTTCACCGATGCTGGTGACACTCTATTTGCTGTCAGCATTGCCGACCTTATTTTTCGTCCTGAAAATACGGTCAACGCCTATGCGTGCAGTCGTGCTTATTGTCCTATTCTTCGTCATGCTAATGAGTATTGTTAGCGC
>JAGAKP010000057.1 GCA_017625615.1 Clostridia bacterium | reverse complement strand
GGATATCGCGGCTGTAATTTTAAAGCACGACCTCGTGGTCATTTCCGACGAGATCTACGCCGAGCTTACCTACGGCGAAAAGCACGTTTCCATCGCCACTATCGACGGTATGCGGGAGCGCACCATCGTGGCAAACGGCTTTTCAAAGGCGTACGCTATGACGGGCTGGCGTCTGGGCTATACCCTCGCCCCCCGCGAAATAACCGAGCAGATGCACAAAATACATCAGTACGGAATTATGTGTGCACCCACCACAGCACAGTACGCCGCCGTTGAGGCAGTAAAAAACGGCGACGGGGATATAGAATATATGCGCGACGAATACAACGGCAGACGCAGACTTATCGTAAAGGGTCTGCGGGAGGCGGGTATCGACTGTATGATGCCCGACGGCGCCTTTTACGTTTTTGCCGATATTTCCCGCTTCGGTATGTCCTCCCAGGAGTTTTGCGAACGACTGCTTGAGGAAAAGGGAGTGGCAATAGTCCCCGGCAACGCATTCGGCGAAAGCGGGGAGGGGTACGCCCGTATATCCTACGCATATTCCACCGCCCACATCAAAAAGGCTATTCAGCGTATAGACGAATTCGTTAAAGGACTTTGCAAATGACAGAGTACGCTTACGCAAAAATAAATCTGTTTTTGTCGGTGGGCGAAAAGCGTGCCGACGGATATCATAATATAGATACGGTCATGCACACCGTCAGCCTTTGCGACGAGGTGATCATCGAAAAAGCGCCCGCTTTGCGTGTTTTTTGCGATATGGACGTGTCGGAAAAGGATAACCTTGCATATAAAGCGGCAACGGCTTTCTATAATTACACGGGTATCACCCCCTCGGCGGAGATAACCGTTAAAAAGCATATCCCCTCGCAGGCAGGCTTGGGCGGCGGAAGCGCAGATGCCGCCGCGGTTTTGCGGGGGCTTGATAAGCTGTACGGCGCGGGGTTAAGCACGGCAACCCTTGCTTCTCTCGGCACACCTCTGGGCGCGGACGTCCCCTTTTGCGTTTACGGCGGAAAGGCTCGGTGCAAGGGTATCGGCGAAAAGATAACCGTTTTGGAAAAGGATTTTTTGCACCTCGTCATTATCAAGCCCAATGCAAACTGCCCCACGGGCAAAATGTACGGCGAACTTGATAAAATAAACAGAGAGATACCCGAATACAGGGAAGGCGTATATTTCAATTCCTTTGATGGGGTGTGTCCGCAGGAATGCAGAGACGCAACGGCGTTTCTTTCGGCTTCGGGTGCGTCCGTTTCAATGCTCAGCGGAAGCGGAAGCGCGGTATTCGGCGTGTTCGATACCGAGAGTGCCGCCCGTAACGCTGCGGAAAAAGCAAAAAGCGTATATCCTTTCGCGGTTTACGCTCATACGATCTGATATTTTACGGCAAATTGTTGACAAACCGTGTTTCGGTATGCTATAATTTGCCTTGACGGGGCATTAGCGCAGTTGGGAGCGCACAACACTGGCAGTGTTGGGGTCACGGGTTCGAGTCCCGTATGCTCCACCAAAAAATCCTCGATCATTTGAACGAGGATTTTTTTGTTTGTGTCCGCATAGTTCGCAAGGCGAACAGCGGCACAACATCGTTTGCGTGGAACACGCAACATCGTTTAGCCGAAGGCTAACTTCGTTTAGAAGCAGGCGGACACAAAATGAAGTTGCGCTTCGCACAAATGAAGTTGCAACTGCGTTGCAAACGATGTGATGCTTCGCATCAATGATGTGCGCTTCGCGCAACCGAAACAGTGTTTACGGTTTTTATAAAATATATCTCATTTCTCGGGACGTGTTTTTTTTGAATATTTCCTTCAGTCGAAAAGCATTTGCTTCCATTCAAAAATATCTTAACCGCTCGCCAAAAAACGGCATAGCGGCAGGGATCATATTCCGCGACGGAAGTGAGGGATACTTCTTTTCCGACGGAGTGGATATCCACACCCGCTTTGATATCGGCTCAATCAGCAAGACCTTCACCGCGGCGGTAATTCTTTCTCTGGCGGAAAGGGGAGTTATTTCTCTTAACGATACTGCTGATAAGTTTCTTCCTCTGCCAAAGGGGAAGTATCCCACCGTCACCGCTTTGCTTACCCATACCGCAGGGTACGGTCATCTCACCCCCGCAGAAATAACTCTGCCCGCCTTGGCTGTAAAGCGGTATATCCGCGCAAACCCGTACCGAGGTGTTACCGAGGAAAGGGTGGTGGCGGCTTTGGCAAGGCGTAACCGCTTTAAGGGTGGGTACGCTTACGCATATTCGGATTTCGGCTACGCCCTTTTGGCTCTTATCGCGGAGAAGGCTTCCGGCAAGCCCTTCCACGAGCTGTTGAACGGCATTATCGCCGAGTACGGACTTATAGAGACCGAGGGCTTTCCCACCTCGGAGCGCCACCCCGTTTTTATGGGGAAAACTCAAATTTCCCCGTGGGAATGGGATAAGACCAACCCCTATATCGCAGGCGGAGGCGTGGTATCCACTATGGGAGATATGCTGAAATACGCCCGAACGCATATCGAAAGCACTCTTCCGCAGATAATCGCATCTCAAAAAATATATGCTCCGTCCTTTTCCGCCCGCGGCAACGTGGGCACCTGTCTGGGCTGGCATACCTACAAAAAATCAAACCAGCTCTGGCACGTGGGCGGTGTGGGCGCCTTCAGATCGTCTGTCATAATCAACCGCCGCCTCGGGTGCGCCGTGGTGGTGCTTGGTAACGCCAAGGGCGGCAGAAGCGCAAACGTCCATTATATCGCAAAGCTCCTCTACAGCGAGCTTAAGAAAAAGCATATACGAATTTTGAATACTCCCACAGGAGAAAAAATATGACCACCTTCTATTCCGATACACTTGCGGGCAGTGCCAACCAATCCTTTTTTTACAGTGACGGTGCGCCCATAACCTGCCGCGTATATTACAAGCTGTTTTGCGGCGGCAGTGAATACAAAATATACTTTTCCGATACGGTGGATTCCACCTTTGCCGACGGCACCCATTCCGTTGCAAACGACACCTGCGGCGAGTGGGAGATACTGTCTCTCCGCGCAGGGGTGTGTGCATCCTGCGGTATGGACGAGCCGACAGAGCCCGAGTCCTTCGTGACCGCCCTTTTCGGGGGGAAGGCAGAAAAGATCCTTTCGGCGGGAGAAAGCTTTTCCACTGACGTTATGCACATTTTTGCCCAAAAAGGCGATTATCTCTGCGTCGAATACGCGGTGTGCGGAACGAAAATCCCCTGCCACCCCGAAATACAGATACCCACCTTTGTGCGTAAAAACGGCGCTTGGGTAAAGAGCGTATTCCTCCCCGTGCCGAGTATGGTGGGCGTAAACCGCCGTGCCGAAAAAAGGGTATGCTTTCTTGGAGATTCCATTACTCAGGGCATCGGCGCAACTCCCAACGGATACCGACACTGGTGTGCCGTTGCGGCAGAGGCTTTGGGCGGCGGATACGCATACCGCAACCTCGGTATCGGCTACGCCCGTGCTTCCGACGCGGCTACCGACGGCGCGTGGCTTTCCAAGGCGAAGGAGAGCGACGTGTGCGTTTTGTGTCTCGGCACCAACGATATAATTCAAGGCGCAGACGCGGATTCGGTCTGCCAAAGCATTGTAAAAATAAAAAATATCCTCGAAAAGCAGGGAGTTCAGGTCGTTCTGCAGACCGTTCCGCCCTTTGAATACCCCTCCGACGGAGCCGAAAGATGGGCGCGCGTCAACGGTTACCTTAAATCCGCCTTTGAAAAGGTTTTCGATAATACCGCGTTTCTTTGCGAAAAGGGAAGCGCTATACCCGTTTACGGCGGACATCCCAACGATACGGGATGTAAAATATGGGGTGAACGTATAGCTGAATATATAAAAGCCGCCGTTGACAACGGGTACACTGTATGATATAATTAGCAAAAGGCGGTGAAGCAAATGACAAATAAGGACTTTATGCTGTCCTCTCTCAAGGACTTGCTTTTGGAGGGAGAGACCCTTTCCCATCCAATTTACGGCGTGCTTGAGCGTGACGGCACCAATTACGGCGGATTTTTCGGCTTTACCGAAACCTGCCTTTTGGTGGTGCTTTTAAACGGCAGCAGCGTGCTATGCACCGAGAGGTTGGAGCTGGATATAAGGTCTTTTTCATACAGACGGAAGGGAAGAAAATACGTTATAAGCATTACCTTTTCGGATTATTTTGCCTGCAGGATACACGCTTCCGAAAAGCCTCTTCTCCGCGAGGATCAGACCAAGCAGCTCGGCGGGTTTATCCGATTTTTGTCTTCGGTTGCGCCCAAGGAGCAACAGCCTGACGTCAATACGGCGACGGGAAAAAAGATACGCAGACAGTATTTTACCTTTGCGCTCTACGCCGTGTATACCATCGCCGTGATGATATCGGTTACCTACGCCCTTTTCGATATACGGAGCGGCACCTTCGTACTCGGAAAATGGTTAAATACCTCCGCAGAGGTGGTTGGCATTTTACTGCCTCTCGCAGTCATTTTTGCGGTCCTTTACGTTTTAAACCGCTTTTTCTTCGGCAAGACCCTTTGCGTTTCGGATGAAAAGGGGATATACACCGAAAGGGGACTTATAGAGTGGTCCCGTCTCAGCCGTGCCGAATACGTGCCGCAGATCTCCTCCCGCCGTCGGGTAAGATATTGCTATCTTCTGCTTTTCGTCACCGACGAAAAGGGAAAGGAAACGGCAGTGCGTATAGACCATTTCCCTTATTACGGCTTGGGTGAAATAAGAAAAGCGTGCCCGGCGGTTGAGGCAAAAATGTCAAAGCGGGGAAGGTGGCTGGTAGCCGGATATATTTTACTGCCCTTCGTCGTTCCCTTTATCGTTGCATTGATAAAATCATTATAAAAGCTTCCGAAAAAGCGGAAGCTTTTTTGCTTTCTTTAACAAAACTTAAACATTTCTGTGCTATAATACCCTTATCAAAGCACACGGGAGGAAAGAAAATGTTTAAAATTCTTGTTGTCGAGGACGATAAGGACCTTAACCGCACGGTTTGCTCCTTTCTTAATCAAAGCGGATACGAGGCGGTGGGATGTCTCAATGCCTCCGACGCCTACGACGCTATGTACGAAACCGTTTTTGACCTTATCGTTTCGGATATTATGATGCCCGATATAGACGGCTTTGAATTTGTTAAAACGGTGCGCTCCCTTAACGAGGATATTCCCGTGCTGTTTATGACCGCCCGCGACGATTTCGCGTCAAAGCAGAGGGGCTACCGCGTGGGGGTGGACGATTATATGGTAAAGCCCATCGACCTTGACGAATTGTTTTTGCGTATCGGCGCACTTCTCCGCCGTGCAAAGATCGCCTCCAGCCGACGGATTGAGATAGGAGACTTCCTTATGGACGTTGACGAGCATACGGCGTATCTTGACGGTGAGGAAATATCCCTTACCGCCCGCGAATTCAGCCTTCTTTACAAGCTGCTGTCATATCCCAAAAAGACCTTTACCCGCACACAGCTCATGGATGAATTCTGGGATGCGGATACTCTTTCGGGACCCCGCACGGTGGACGTGTATATGACCAAGCTGAGAAACAAGCTTTCGGCGTGCGACAGCTTTGAGATAGTCACCGTACACGGCTTGGGCTACAAGGCGGTAATAAAATGAAAACGAGAAAAAAGCTTATAGCCGTACTTAAATCCCTTAATTACTATCTCGTCTTCTTTTTGCTCATCGCCTTCGTCATAACCTGCTGCTTAACGCTCTTCGTAACCCTTCTTTCCCAATCCCTTAATATAGATTTCACCGAAGCGCAGATAAGCACCGCCGCAAAGGCGACCTTTATCAACGTGGTGTTCATAAGCGCGATGGCAACCGTCCTTGACGGGTTGCGCAGACATTTTTTCATAAACCGTCCCGTACAGAAAATAACCGAAGCGGCGGAAAAGATAACCAAGGGCGATTTTTCCGTGCGTATCGACCCCGTTTACGTAGGGGCAAACGACGCTCACCTTAACAAAATTATAGATTGCTTCAACAAAATGGCGCAGGAGCTTTCGGGAACCGAAACTCTCCGTACGGATTTTATCGCAAACGTATCCCACGAGCTTAAAACCCCCCTTGCCGTTATGAAAAACTACGGCACTCTCCTTCAACAGCCTGACCTGCCCGAGGAAAAGCGTATGGAATACGCAAAGGCGGTCTGCGAATCCTCCCGCAAGCAGGCAAGCCTTATTACCAATATCTTAAAGCTTAATAAGCTTGAAAACCAGCGTCTATTTCCCGTGGCGGAAAGATATGAGCTTTCCGAGCAGTTACGGAAATGCCTCCTCGGCTACGAATACGTGTGGGAGCAAAAAAATATCGATATCTCCGCGGATATAGCGGAAGACGTTTTTGTCCGCGCCGACAGCGAGCTTTTGTCCCTCGTGTGGAACAATCTGCTGTCCAACGCCTTCAAGTTCACTCCCGAAGGGGGAAGCGTGGCGCTTTCTCTCAAGTCGGACGAAAAATATATCACCGTTTCAATTTCGGATACGGGCTGCGGCATCCCGCCCGAGGTAGGCAAGCATATTTTTGAAAAGTTTTATCAGGGCGATACCTCCCACTCCGCCCAAGGCAACGGCTTGGGGCTTGCTCTCGTAAAGCGGGTGGTGGATATTATGAAGGGCAGCATCTCCGTGGAAAGCGAGGTCGGCAAGGGAAGCACCTTTACCGTACGTCTGAGCAGGGAGGACGTGTAAATGGATTACAAAAGGCTTTTAAAAAGGCTTATTTTCCCGCCCTTGTGGGTAATTCTCGTCCTCGCTGTAATATGCGCCGTTTCCCTTATTGCCATTTTCGTAAAGGGATGGGATACACACCCCCTTGCAAGCGTCTTTTACGCTTTGTCCTTTTATACTCTCACGGTGGTGTGCGTTGCCGGTTGGTTCAAGCTCCCGCGGTATTATAAGTCGGCAAAGGAAAAGGCGCATTCCAACGGCTTTATGCACAGATATATTACCGACGCCGCCTTCAAGACCCGCTTTTCCCTTTACCGTTCGCTTACTGTAAACCTCGTATACGTTGCCGTTAACCTCCTTTCGGGAATTTTATACGGCAGTGCGTGGTTTTTCGTGCTGGCGGTCTATTATTTCATACTTGCCTTAATGCGTTTTTTGCTTGTCCGCTACGTCCGCAAAAATAAAATAGGCTCCCGCCGCTACGGCGAGCTGAAGCGTTCGCGGCTTTGCGGATGGATACTTATTACCGTAAACCTTGCCCTTACCGCCGCGGTAATGATGATACTTTACGTTGATAAGGGCTACGATTACCACGGAATACTCATATACGTAATGGCGGCGTACACCTTTTATATTACCGTTACCGCCATAATCAACCTTGTAAAATACAAAAAATACCGCAGTCCCGTAATGTCCACCGCAAGATTAATAAATCTCGTGGCGGCGTTGGTCTCCATGCTCAACCTTGAAACCGCAATGCTCGCCCAATTCGGCAAGGAAAGCGGGGAAGGGTTCAGGCGTATTATGGTGGCTTCAACGGGCGGAGGAATAGCGGCGATCATCATATCACTGTCGGTCTATGTTATAGTCCGAAACACTATGGAAATAAGAAAAATAAAAGCAATGGAGAAAATCAATGGATAACAAAGAGCCCTTCGTATATACCTATTCCGCAAAGGAACGGGAGGAGGTCCAAAAAATACGCGAAAAATATCTTCCCAAGGAAGCGGACACTATGGAGACTCTCCGCCGTCTTGATGAGAGTGCTACGAAAAAAGCCACGGTAATATCGCTTGTTTTCGGCATCGTCGGCACCCTCGTTATGGGCACGGGAATGAGCCTTGTAATGACTTTGTCGGGAATGGCGTGGTTTATCGCGGGAATAATCATCGGCGTTATCGGCATCGTGCTGGTTGCTGTGGCGTACCCCGCATATTCCGCCGTTTTAAAGAGCGAGCGCAAGCGTATAGCCCCCGAGATAATCCGTCTTACCGACGAGCTTTTGAAAAAATAAGCCTTTACCCCGAAAAAACACTTGTTGCGTTTTCTCGGGGGTGATTTTTTGTAAGAATTGTTATTTTAAACAAAATTAAATTTATTATGTAAAATATTAATATTTTAGTTGCACAATTCAAAAAAATATGTTATTCTATATCTGTATCAGTATCATTGATTAACAGGAGGGATGAATTTTGAGCATAACCAAATATCTTTTTGATGCTCTTAACAACGGCACGGACCTGTATCCGTCCATGAACGGTGCTGTGCCCGTTAATTCCTACGATATATTGCAAGGTAAAATTAATTCAAACCGTTTCGCCACCATGGCAGAGGATATGCGTATCACCGCGGATATGGACGTGGTCATTATCGCAAAGGCGGTAAACACATCCGTTGCGGGCGGTATATATTCTTCTTCCTCGCCGGCGTACTTAAAGGGTCTGTATTATATCCCCGCAGTGCTTCATACCGACGGAACCTTTTCCTTTACGGAAAACAGACTTCCTTATTTCAACGAGGAGTTTCTGGCAGGGGACACCGTCTTCGGTAACAGAGAGAGGGCGAACTGCTATTTCGCATCCAACCCCCGCCTTATTTCCGCCATATACGGCAACGGCACCTGGGAAGCCTATATAAGACTTGCCACCGCCTATTTTGAGGAGGTCTGCGGCGTTCCCTATAACGAATGCTACATAACCAACCGCGCAGACAATTCTTCCTTTATACTTGACCAGAACTGTTATATAGTTCCCGCCCGCCCCGTAAAGCACGTAAAGCCCATGCTTCGTCTTTACGCACGCATCTTCAAGGCAGGCGTTCCCAACAAGCTTTACGGCGACCTTTGCGAGGGCAACGACGAGGAGGTATCCTTCATCACTCTCGCTCCCGACGAAAAGACGGATTTCATCCGCAAGGTTGCCACCAACTGGATAATAAACTCCGCCCTTGCGGGACTTCCCGCAAGACCTATCGTTATCGGCAGTGATATGTCTCCGTCTCTCCGTCTGGCAGAAACGAACGGCGACCTCGCTTCCTATTGGACGGAGGTAAAGAGCAGCGTTCAGTCTCTGCCCGCATACAACACCGCGGATATCTCTACGGACAGCTTCTTTACCGCCTGCGCCAACCGCTACGGAGTGTCCTTCTCTTCAACCACGGGCTGTATGGACCGTATCTACCGTGAGCTTTCCGCGCTGTCCGTCCTTAACGACCGCGTTGTAAACGAGGTCAAAAAGCACCCCGGTCTGGTGACCTTCCCCGTCAAGGAGGGCAAACGCGTTACCTTCTCCGCTTCGCAGACACTTCTCAAGTGCGAGGAATTGGAAAAGATGCTTCGCGAGCGCCGTATGGAGTGGGAGGTATTCATAAGCAGGCTTCCCCGTAAGCTTCGCGCCTTCGGAGGACTCGCCTCCGTAAGAGAGGAGCGCAAAAAGCTGTTTGCACAGTTTATGAACGATAACGATACCTTCATAAACCCCGAAATGACACCTCAGCAGATACTTAACGCCTTTACCGATATGGCGGCAAAGAACACCGCCCTTATGAAGGAAACTGCCGCAAAGAAGCAGCTTCTGGATACTATCGGTGAATACAGCGAATACGGCATAGATTTCTTCTCGGACGACGGAAGTGAGGATACCTTCCTCTGCACCGAGCAGGATATCAACCGCCTTATAATGAAAAAGGTAACCCCCACCATGTTCTGGCTTGCAGTCCATTATTACGAATGTCTGTGGGCTTCCGACCCCGAGGGAAATCCTTATACCCTTTCTCCCGTCATCATAGCTCCTTATCAGAAAATTGCCGAGCAGTTTGAGGAATTCGATTCCATTCCGCTCCTCATTCTCGACCATGCCGACAGTATCTCTCCCGAGTACGCCTGCGGTCTCTTCGCGCTGGCAAAGACGGCAATACTTATCTGTGACGGCGGCGATTCCTGCCCCGAGCGCACCCTTTCCGCGGGCACGGATATGCTGCTGGCAATACGCTCAGGCGCAGTCGCTTATGCGGACGAATATAACACCCTTTGCGAAAAGGGACTTTCCGTAACCAACTGCTCCGTTGCAGATTGCTTCCGTTCTTAATAAAAACAAAAATAAATATAAAAAAACGAAAGGATTTTTTCCAACATGAAAAGAAGAGTAACAATTATCGCACTTCTTCTCTGCCTGCTTACCGTGATCAGCGCGTTTACCGCTTGCCAGCCCGGCAACGAAAACAGCAAGGGTGATTCCTCCAATGGAGAAACCAGCCAGGGCGACGGCCGTTACGTAGCAGATCTTCCCGCATTTGAATGGAACGTTGATGACGAAGCTTATAAGTTCTTTGACGTTCTCGTAGTCAGCCAGGAGGGTGACTCCACCTATTTCTCCGAGGATATCGGCTACGATCTTTACAGCACCACCGACGAGGTTCTCAACTCCGCAGTTATGGAGCGTAACAACTACGTAAACCAGCTTACCGGCGTAGAGATCAAGGCGCACCCCGTCAAAAACGTTTTCTCAACTCTTTCCGATGAGCTTGCAACCGGCTCCAAAAACTACGACCTCGCTATGCCCTTTATGCCTCAGGCGGCAACTCTCGCTCAGGAGGGCAAGCTTTACGCTCTTAACGATGCACGCTTTGAAGGTCTTATCGACCTTACCCAGCCTTGGTGGGATGCAAACGCTACCTCTTCTCTTTCCGTAGACGGTACCGTATTCTTCACCACCGGCGATATCACCATTATGCAGAAGGTAGTTTCCACCGCAGTTACCTTTAACAAGGAAATGTACGATGCTCTCTTCCCCGGTGAAAAGACTCTTTACGAGATGGTTGACGACGGCGAATGGACGCTCGACAAAATGGTAGAGCTCTCCAAGGTCGCTACCGTTGACAGCGGCGACGGCAAGCCCGGTCTTGATGACCAGTGGGGCTGCTCCGCTTCCTGGGGCGATGCAAATATGCTTTATCTTGCATCCGGTAACACCATCTGCTCCAAGGACAGCGACGATCTTCCCATCTTCTCCATGAACTCCAACTCCAGCGTTGACGCTGCAGTTAAGGTTCTTGAGGCTCTCCAGCAGGATAACTGGGCAATCCACGCCAACGAAATGACCGCTATGGGCGCAACCAATATCTGGGTTTCTTCTCTTGACGTGTTCGGCGAAGGCAGAGCACTGTTCAGAACCACCGCTTTCTCCGCTATCAAGAAGCTCCGCGCTTACGAAGAGGGCGTTGATTTCGGTATCATTCCCATGCCCAAGCTCACCGCAGATCAGGAAGAGTACTATACTCCCTGCTCCGCTCACATGGCATACGGCATTGTAATTCCCATTTCCGTTGCAGATCCCGAATTCTCCGCTTATATGACCGAGCTTATCTGCTGTGAAGCAAAGAACTACGTAACCGACGCTTACTATGAAGTAACCCTTAAGAAGCGCGACGCAAAGGACGACGAGACCGAGAGAATGCTCGACCTCATCTTCTCCAACGTTGTATACGATACCGGCTACATCTACGGCTTTGACGGCGCAAGCAACATCCTTTATAACCTTATGTCCTCTAACACCACCGACGTTATGTCCTCCATCGAAACCGTTCAGGATTCTATCGAAGCGGCTATCGAAGAGACTATCGAAAACTTCAGAGACTAATCAATACCTTTACACAACACCCGCGGCGGATATTCCCGCCGCGCGGTTTCGTGTGACACATATTATCCTTTAAAAGGAAATGATCTTTTATGAAAAAAGCATTGGTTATCCTCCTCGCCATTCTTATGGTGTCCTCTTGCCTCGTCGCCTGCAACGATCCCGTTGTGGATACGGGCGTTTCCGACGTGAGCAAGGCTGAAGCGGGCTACGATCCCGAAAGCGGACGTTACGTTGCAGACCTTCCCGCCTTTGAATGGAACGTAAGCGACGAAAAATACACCTTCTTTGATGTTGCCGTAACCAGCGACGAAGCACAGTCCACGTATTATTCCGAGGATATCGGATACGATAAGTATTCCACCACCGACGAGGTAATAAACGACGCGGTTATGAAGCGTAACCACCTCGTTGAGGAGCTTACCGGCGTAAAGATCCAAGCCGTTTACGTAAAAAGCGTTCGCACTGCCGTGCAGGATAACGCCGCTACGGGCAGTCAGGCGTACGATATGGCAATGCCCTTTATTTACGATGCGGTAACTCTCGCTCAGGACGGACTTCTTTTCGATCTGCGTGACGACCGCTTTGCCGATTATCTCAACCTCGAAATGCCTTGGTGGGATCAGAACGCAAACGCGACCTTCTCCGTTGACGGAAGGCTGTACTTCACCACCGGTGATATCACTATAATGACCAAGATAAACACTTGGGCTATCACCTTTAACAAGGAAATGTACGCCGAGCTTTTCCCCGGCGAAAAATCTCTTTACGAAATAGTAGAAGACGGAGATTGGACCTTTGACAAGCTCGTCGCCTTCTCCAAGGAGGCAACCCTTGATAACGGCGATAACGTCTGGGATTATAATGACAGATGGGGACTTATAAGCGCACATTCCGACGCGCGCAACTACTTCACCGCATCGGGCGAATCCCTTGCCGAAAAGACGGATGACGATATTCCTTATATAACCTTCGGCTCCACCCGTTCCATCGACGTGGCGCAGGGCATACTTGAGGAGTTTTCCGCCCTTAATACGTGGCATATATACACCAACACCATTCCCGTGCCTTCTCCTTGGGTGACTGCACTGGATATGTTTGCGGGCGGTCAGGTTCTGTTCCGCACCAGCGTGTTCTCCGCAATAAAGAAGCTTCGTAAATACGATGACGGTATCGAATTCGGTATCGTTCCTCTTCCCAAGTATGACGAGGAGCAGGAAAATTACTATTCTCCCAGCGACCCTGCGGGATATGCGGTAGTTATTCCCTATAACGTGCCCGACCCCGAGTTTTCCGCTTATATGACCGAGCTTACCTGCTGTGAGGCAAAGAATTATCTTACCCCCGCATACTACGAAACCACCCTTAAACACCGCGACGCCCGCGACGATGAATCCGAGGAAATGCTCGACCTCATCTTCGATAACAAGAAGTTCGATATCGGCGCAATATATAACTTCGGAGGCATTGCGGATATGTTCAGAAATCTTTCTCAGAGCGGCTCTTCGGATATCGCTTCCACCTTTGATTCCATCAAGGACGCTGCGGATGCTGAGATAGGCGAAACCGTTGATAACTTCCGCGATTAATAAAAAATAAAAATATTATTTTCTCCCACGGAGGCAAAAATGAAAAAACTTTTAGTTATACTTCTTTGCTTGCTTATGGTTTCCTCCTGCCTGCTCGTTTCCTGTAACGATGCCGGCAACGATACCAGCAAGGACGACGAAAACGAAACCTCAAAAAGCACCGTAGAGGGCTACGATCCCGAATCCGACCGTTACGTAGCAAACCTCCCCGCCTTTGAATGGAACGTTGACGAAGAAACCTACGCTACCTTTGAAGTTGCCGTAACCAGCGACGAGATTCAGAATACTTATTATTCCGAGGATATCGGTTATGATAAGTACACTACCACCGATGCGGTTATTAACGACGCGGTAAGAGAACGTAACAACAAGGTAGAAGAGCTTACCGGTGTTGTGGTTACTCCCGTATACGTTAAGGACGTAACCGGCGCTATTGAGGATGATATCACCAGCGGCGCAGGCGCATACGATATGGCTATGCCCTTCCTTTCCGGCGCAGTAAAACTCGCTCAGGAAGGCAGACTCCATTCCCTTAACAGCGAAGACCTCGCTCCTTATCTTGACCTTACCATGCCTTGGTGGGATCAGGGTGCAAACGAAGCCTTCTCCGTTTCCGACCAGATATACTTCTCCACCGGCGATATCACCATAATGGCAAAAATATCCACCCGCGCTCTCGTTTTCAACAAGGAAATGTACGCAACCCTTTTCCCCGGTGAAAAATCCTTGTACGAAATAGTTGAAGAGGGTACTTGGACCTACGATAAGCTCCTTGAAATGTGCAAAAAGGCAACCGTTGAAAACGGCGACGGCAAGTGGGATTATAACGATAAGTGGGGATTGGTAAGCGAAACCTCCGATCCTTATAACTATTATTCCGCTGCAGGCGAATCTCTTGCTGCAAAGGATGCAGACGACCTTCCTTACCTCACCTTTGACACTACTCGCTCCGTAACCGTAGCACAGCGTCTGCTTGAGGAATATTCAAAGAAAAACACTTGGCACATTTGCTCCAACAGCCTCGGCACTGAGTTCGGTGTTTCCGACGTTTGGAAGACCTCTCTCGATATCTTCGGTGAAGGCAGAGCGCTGTTCAGAACCTCCGTATTCTCCGCTATCAAGAAGCTTCGTAACTATGAAGACGGTATCGAATTCGGCATCATTCCTCTTCCCAAGTTTGACGAAGAGCAGGAAAATTATTATTCTCCCTCCGGCGCAGGTGCATACGTTGTGGTTATCCCCATTTCCGCGCCCGATAAGGAATTTTCCGCTTATATGACTCAGCTCGTAGCCTGCGAAGCAAAGAACTATCTCACTCCCGCATACTACGAAACCACCCTTAAATCCCGTGATGCCCGCGACGATGAATCCGAAAAGATGCTTGACGAATACATCTTCGCAAACCTTAAGTTTGACGTAGGCTCCTTCTATGACTTCGGCGGTATTGGTTCTATGATGCAGAAGCTTGCCGGCGAAGGCAAGTTTGACGTAACATCCAGCTTCGAGAGCATCAAGGATGCGGCAAACGAGGCTATCGAAGAAACCATCGAAAACTACCGTTCATAAATAACCTATGGCTTTTCTTCCTATTACTTCAGAGGAAGCAAGGGCAAGCGGTATAACCGAATTTGATTTTGTTATCGTGACGGGTGATGCCTACGTGGATCACCCGTCTTTCGGTACAGCCGTCATCGGCAGAGTGCTTGAGGCGGAGGGATACACCGTAGCGGTAATTCCTCAGCCCGATTGGCGCAATACCGAAGATTTTAAAAGATTCGGCAAGCCCCGCCTTGCATTTCTCGTTAACAGCGGCAACATAGATTCAATGGTGGCGCATTACACTGCCGCGCGCCGTAAACGCAACAGCGATTATTATTCTCCCGGCGGTGTTGCGGGCAAGCGTCCCGACCGCGCCGTAATAGTATACTGCAACCGCATCCGCGAAGCCTACGGGGACGTTCCCATAGTCATCGGCGGTGTGGAGGCGTCCACGCGCCGTTTTGCTCATTACGATTATTGGACGGATTCCGTCCGCCGCAGCATACTCGTGGATTGCCGCGCGGATATCCTCACCTACGGAATGGGTGAAAATATCCTCCGCCGTATCGCCTTTTTGCTGGATAAGGGCGTGCCCGTCAAGAAGATCCGTGACGTGCGCGGCTGCTGCTATCTTGCGGAAAAGGATTTCGTTCCCAAATTCGAAACCGAATTTATCGGGGATTACGATACCTTAAAGACGGATAAAAAGCTCTTTGCAAAGGCCTTTGAGATCCAAGCCCGCAATCAGGATCCCGTTATCGGCAAGGCTCTCGTGGAGGATTACGGAGATAAGATCCTCATCCAGACTCCGCCCATGCCGCCTCTCACCCGTAACGAGCTCGACGCGGTGTATTCTCTCCCCTTTGAGCGTGAGGTGCATCCGAGCTACCTGCCTCTCGGCGGCGTTCCCGCCATCAACGAGGTGAAGTTTTCCATTGCCCACAACCGCGGCTGCTTTGGTTCCTGTAACTTTTGCTCAATAGCCTTCCATCAGGGCAGACAAGTGGTGTCCCGAAGCGTGGAATCCGTGGTAAGGGAAGCGGAAATACTTGCCCAAAAACCGGATTTTAAGGGATATATTCACGATATCGGCGGTCCCACCGCAAACTTCCGCTTTCCCTCCTGCGAAAAGCAGAAAAAGGCGGGAATGTGCGTAAACCGCAAATGCCTTGAGCCTGCCCCTTGTCCCAATATGAAGGTGGACCACAGCGATTATATCCATCTGCTCGAGCAGGTGGAAAAGGTAAAGGGCGTAAAAAAGGTGTTTATCCGAAGCGGTATCCGCTTTGACTACGTTATTGCCGATAAAAATGATGCCTTTTTCAAAAAGCTGGTACGCGACCACGTCAGCGGTCAGCTTAAGGTCGCGCCCGAGCATTGCGTGGATAACGTGCTTCACTATATGGGCAAGCCGAGTATTGAAACCTATAACAAATTCAAGAAAAAGTTTTACGATATTACGGCGTCTATGGGTAAGGAGCAGTATCTCGTCCCCTACCTTATGTCCTCTCACCCCGGAAGCAGACTTGAGGATGCCCTTTCTCTTGCTCTGTACCTTAAGGAAAACAACATTAACCCCGAGCAGGTGCAGGATTTTTATCCCACTCCCGGCACGGCGTCAACCTGTATGTTCCATACGGGTATAGACCCATTTTCGGGCAAGCCCGTCTACGTTCCCCGCTCCTACGAGGAAAAGCAGATGCAGAGAGCTCTCTTGCAGGCGTACCGTCCCGAAAACGCGCCTCTCGTCAAAAAGGCTTTGTATAAGCTTGGCAGGGAAGACCTTATTCCCGTACTGCTTCCCTTCAGAAAAAGGGTCGAAAAGGACGCAAAGCAAAGCAAAAATAAACCCAAAAATAACCAAAAACACAAAAACAACGATAAACGCAGAAGGAAATGATCCTTTCTGCGTTTTTTCCTTATTTATCAAGACATACAAAAAAATAAAAAGCGCAAATTAATGTCGAGAGCATTTTATTCATTCATCTGTGGAAAAGCGAAGGTGATGCTATGAAAAAATTTAAAAGGTTTGCGTTTTTTGTCCTTTGTGCTTGTATCTGTGTGGGTATGCTTTCAGGGATCCCTGCCTCTGCGGGACGGCAAAAGCTTATCCCCGGCGGAATGAATTTCGGCGTAAAATTCTTTACCGACGGACTGTTAGTGGTAGGCACGACGGATATTACCACCTCTGCGGGTCTGTGTTCCCCCGCAAAGGAAAATGGTATTAAAGTAAAGGAAACGATCATTTCGGTGGACGGCAAAAAGATGTCCACCTCCGAAGAGCTTGCACGCACGGTCGATCAGAGCGGCGGTAAGGAAATAACCCTCACCGTAAAAAATACGGAGGGGATGGAACGGGACGTAAAGGTAAAGCCCGCCCTTTCCTCGGAAACGGGGAAATGGTGTATCGGCGTGTGGGTGCGGGATTCCACTGCGGGTATCGGCACCGTAACCTATATCAACGCCTTTACCGGTGATTTCGGCGGCTTGGGTCACGGTATATGCGATACGGATACGGGCGTAATTATGCCCGTGGGCAAGGCATACGTGGTGGACGTGAATATTACCTCTGTGGATAAAGGTGATGCCCGCACTCCCGGCGAATTGAAGGGTACCTTCGGCAAGGAGGTGCGGGGTGAAATATTCAAAAACACTAGGACCGGCGTGTTCGGCAGTCTTTCAACCCTTCCCGCGGTTTTAAGAGAGCCTATGGAGGTTGCAAGGAAAAAGGAAGTGACCGAAGGGGAAGCCACCGTTTTGTGTCAGGTCAATGGCAAGGTAGGGGAGTACGGTATCGAGATCTTAAAGGTTTATAAGGATTCGGGGGATACCAAAAACTTTCTCATACGCGTAACGGATCCCGCCCTGCTTGAAGCCACGGGCGGTATCGTGCAGGGTATGTCCGGCTCGCCTATAATACAGAACGGCAGACTTATCGGCGCGGTAACTCACGTCCTCGTCAACGACCATACCAAGGGCTACGGCATATTTATCGAAAATATGCTTGAAACCGCCCAAAAATAACAAAAATATACCCCAAGAAAATAAATTTTTCTTGGGGTATGGCTTTTCTGTAATAGATTTTTGCAACCTTTTACGTTTTTATACTCCGGACAGCAATACGAAAACAAAACCAAGGTATTCCGCCTTGTTTTCGTTAAACGTCTTATTGCTCTTTTATGATCTTCAAAAAGTCCTTGCCGAAATAAAAATATCCCTCTTTTGTTTTGTCGCCGCCGGAAATTTCTTTTCGGTAGGTTTGGTTTTTCTCGGTTATTTTGTAACTTTCGGACACCATAACGATAACGGGAACGGTATTTTCTTCAAAAGTATACCCTTCTTTCTTTTTCAACTCATATTCAAAGCCGTCCATAGTCCATAGAAGCGCAAAGGTATAATCCTTGATTTCGTATACGTTTTCATCCACAAAGCCAAAAAGTATTTTTTTGCTTCGCACTCCTATAAGCTTTATACAGTAGCATTTATCTTTGCATTTTACGGTAAAATTGTGTTTTCCGCTCTTATTATTTCCAATCCACCAAAATTTTCCGTTTCGTAAAAGTGTATATCCTTTTGCTTTGCATATACGCCTGATTTTAATACCGTAAACGAGGTACTTTATTATCAGCGCAGGGTATCCCAATATTGCACCCGTCATTTTATCAGCCTATAAAACCCATATAACATTCGGAATATTCGCCCAACCGCGCGGCAATAGATAGCATAGAATATATCAAAACCTTTTTGTGAGTGCCCCATGCGCGGTATGCGTATATGATCTCGTCATCGGCGTTTATATCGGTACGCCCAACCAAGTTTATCCGCAAAAGATCTTCCAAAGCTGTTTCCACCGATTTAATATCAATGCTGCATTTTTGGGCGATCAGGGATGAAGTAAAGGATTTTCCTTCGTTTTCAATGATAAATTTAAATACATTTTTTGTTTCGCTGTTGGCAAAGCACTTAAGCACCCTTTGCGCGGCATCGTCTTCCAACAGCTCGCGTATATCGTTTTTGTCCTTGGTGAACGCCAACGCTATGTCCGCATCCGCATATACGCCGTTTCCTTCCTGATTGCTCAAAACCATAGTTTGCGCGTTTCGATGTGTTTTTATAAAATCAATTGTTTCTTTCGTTTCGTTTTTGTTGCGAAACAGATCTTGCAGCATCTCGAAAAACTCATTGTAAATTTCTTCGTGTATATTCTGCTTTGTAAGATTTTCATGACGCTTTCCGTTATTACCGTCACTTGCGCTGTCAATGCCGAACAGCGCGTTTAGATCCGTATCCAACGCCTCTGCAATAATAGGCATCAAAAGAATATCAGGCAACGTAGTGCCTGTTTCCCATTTCGAAACCGCCTGCGGAGATATTCCCAGCATATTGCCAAGGGCTTCCTGCGTCATATTTTTGCTTTTTCGTAAGCTCATAATTCTTGCACCGATGTCGTTGTTCACAAAAAACACCTCTGTCTGTTATGATTCTATTATAACGGCAACGCTATTCGGAATCAATAACTTTTCAAGCGAAAAATCCACCCAATAGGTTATATACAAAAGCCCCCGCACTAATCTGCGAGAGCTGATTTATATTTTTATCTCATATATGTTTCCGCTTTTACCTTTACGGGTTCCGTCCACGGCTCGGCGGAGACCTCGTCGGTTTCGGAATAGTATCTTATTGCGGGCTCTTGGACGTTGCTTATTACCATTGCCACGGGCTCTTCACTGCCGTCCTTTGCGTATATCAGAAAACCGCGGTAGGCGTAACCGCCGAAGGACGCCAGCCAGTCTCCCTGAGGCGTTTCTTCAAACCAGATATCGGTCACCGCTTCGCCCTTTACCCACTGTCCGCTTCCGCCGTGCCACACGGCGCCGTTTTCCTCGTAGGTCCAGGTGAAGTCCTCCTCGGCGCAAAGGACGATATATTCGTCCTCGGAAAGGGTGACCTTTATGGTATCGTACCCCTCAAAATCAAAATGCTCCACCTTTTGAGGCAGGTTTTCAAGCTTTAATTCATAAAAATATTTGTCGCAGCCGCAGAGAGAAAGACACAACGCCGCCGCAAATATTAAAAATATAATTTTACGCATTTTAGCTCCTTTTTTTAAAGGGCGAGTATCGCCGCCTCCAAGCCGATAACCATATCGGTAAGGGGCATACTTGCCGCTCCCTCCTTTGCCTGTGACGGCAAAAAGGGCACGTGTATAAATCCGATCTTTATATCCGTTCCCTCAAAGCGGTGCAAAAGGGTATACAGCAGGTTGTTGCACACGAAGGTGCCCGCAGTGTATGAAAGGGAGGCGGGAATTCCTTTTTCCTTTATTGCGTTTACCATAGCCTTTACGGGCAGGGTGGAAAAGAATGCATTTTGCCCGTCGGGCACGCATTTTTCGTCCTTTGGCATATATCCGCCGTTATCGGGGATAGAAGCGTCCCGCAGATTTATGCCGATAACCTCGGGAGTTATTCCCCCTCTGCCGCCTGCCTGACCGACGCAGATAATAGCGTGTGGCTGTATTTTTTCGGCTAATTCAATTACTTTTTCAGTCGCCGCGCCGAATTTGGTGGGGATACAAGCCTTGGTAAGACTGTATTCGCCGATAATATCGGGCAAGCCTTTTACCGCCTCGTAGGAGGGGTTTACGCTCTCGCCGCCAAAGGGGTCAAAGCCGGTTATAAGAAGTCTTTTAAAACTCATTGTTTATTCTTTCGTCAAGATATTCAAAACGGGTATTTATAAAATCTCTTACGTACTGCACCTGCTTTTCGTAGGTGTCGTATTCCTTGGGGTTTACCTTTCCCATACCTATCTGCTGTGTCATAATATTCCAGACCTTGAAGTTTTGCTGTTGGGATCCTTCAAGTGAAGAAGAGTGGCGGTCCACAGATTCAAGCGCGGTCGCCAGCAGCTCGTCCTTCTTTTCGTTCCAGCGCGCCTTTACCGCATCGTTAAAGGTATCGTATTTTATAAGGTAATTCATCCAGTTTATTCTTATATATTGGTAGGTGGATTCGGTGGTGCAAAATCCGTTGTAATCGTACAGATCTCCCAGATGGTTTCCGAATGCCATATCAAAATCCCATACGGGGCCCATCATCAGCTTTCCGCCGTCCCGCTTCCACATATAACAGCTTCGGTAGTAGGCGCTTTCCATATTAAAGGTCAGCTCGGTAGCGATAAACCAATCCACCCAGGAATCAAGGTCGATAAAGTCCTCCCACCCGTCGTTCATAATTATGGCGTGCTCCATGGCAAGGATATATTGCTTTGCATAGGTAAACTCGGGCGTGTTGGCGCGGTCGCTTTTCGGCTCCTTCACGTAAATGCGAAGCACCTTCTGGGAATCGAAATAATCCTTGTTGTAATCGTTTTCGCCGTCGAAATCCCAGCCGATCTCGATAAGGAAGCCTATATCAAGCCCGCCGAAGGTGTTGGGCTCGTCATCGGGAAGGTCGGTAAAATCAAGTCTGCCCGCGCCTTCCTCAATTTTGTCGGCAAAGGTGTAAACCCCCATATATTTACCGTTAAGATAAAGGTTTACGGATACGTGGGTGGATGTGAAGTCCAGCCCGTCAAGGCTTGCGGCAATATCGTGGGCAACCGCGTTTCGTATAAGGGATTTATCCGCATAGTTGCCGGTAAGGACCCAATCGCGGTTCTGGGGAAGCCCGAAGAGGGATTCACCCTTGTCAAGTTTAATTCGGTAAGATTTTTTGGGGAAGGAGTTCCAGCTTGCGTTTCCTCTGCCCTTTATCTGCATAGGGTAGACGGTACCGTCAATGGTAAGACTGCCCTTTACGTATTCGTTTTTGCTTAATATGGGCGCGTGCAGATTGGTGTTTATCTCCATTACGGGCAGACCGTAAGAAAGTCTTTGGGGTATAAGCAGATAAGTGCGGGTGCTTCCGTCCCCGTCGGTAACTGTAAGGGTGTGGTTTTCCTTAAGATTATAGGTCTTGCTGTCGTATTTCCCGTTGGTCTGTATCAGGAGGGCGGCGCTTTCAACGTCACCGTCTCCCATAACGAGAGGGTATCCCAGCGTTATCACGTTTCCGCGAAGGGAAAAGGTGCCGTCCTCAAATCCGTCGATCTTTATATCCGTAACGGTTGCATTTCCCTTTCCGCCAAGGTCGGAAAGCGTTTCTCCGTTAAAGGAAAGTGCGTTGCAGTAATAGGAAACAGCCTTCTTTTCGGGTAAAATGTCGCTTTCCCACGTAACTGCGCATTGGGGAGCGTCAACGGTAAGCACGCCCTTTTCAAAAAGAGAAGCCACCGTGCTGTATATCTTTATTTCGCCGCTTTGGCGGGTGGAAATCAGTATGCCCTTTTGCTGTGCCCGCGCGCTCTCCGCGCCGTAATACAGTATAACGGGGCGGTCTATAACGTGATCGGAGGTAAACTCAAAATCCTCGGTAATACATATCGTGGGCACGCCGTTGAAGGCGTCGAGGTCAAGACCCTTAAGCTCCTCCTCGGTGGATACAAACCATATTCCCTCTGCGGGCTCGGGCAGGAATACGTCGGCAGTGTCCTCGGGCACTGATATATCGCTTTCGTCGGCACTGCTTTCCGCGCTTTGCTGCGGCGGCTGATTAAGCACCGTGTCGCACCCCGCTAAAGCGAAAATAAACAGCGCAAGTATAAAGCAAATAACCTTTTTCATATTCTGCCCTCCTTTTATTATAATAAAGGTACAAAGAGATTTTAACACAACATATAATTGCTGTCAAGTGCGTGTTAGGCGCGTCCGATTACTTGACATAGTCGAAAAAATGCTTATAATATAGGTATATAGATATTTTTTCGGAGGGGCGCTATGGTATCAGCATATAACGGAAACGAGCCGTTTATTTTTATAAGCTATTCTCACAAGGATAATGACGAGGTGCTTCGCACGGTAGAAGCTCTCGATTCCCACGGGTACCGTGTCTGGTACGATAACGGTATAGAGGCGGGAAGCGAATTTTCCGATTCCATTGCCGAGCGCATCGAAAGCTGCGACGTGTTTATTGCTTTTATTTCCCACAACGCGCAGGAATCTGATTTCTGCCGTGAGGAGATATATTTTGCAAAAGAGCTTAAAAAGTCTATTTTGGTAATATATCTTGAGGATTTCGTTCTCGACCGCGGTCTTCGTCTGCGCCTCGGTGCGTTGCAGGCAATGTTTAAGTACAGATGCTCCTGCGAATCCGAATTCAACAATAATCTTTGCGGTGCAAGCCTTATCCGGCACTGCAAGGGAAATATAAAAGCAGGTTCCGCCGTTACGGCAAAGAGTGTTCCCGCCGAAAAAACGGAAAAGGCAGAGGTGAAGGTGCCCGTATACACGGGTAACGATCCTTATTTGTACGTAAGCTATAGCCCCCGCGATACGGACGAGGTTAAAAGAGCGGTTGCCGCCTTGGTTGCCAACGGTATACGCGTGTGGTATGACGACGGCTCTTCCGCAGGAGCGGAGTGGGTGGAGGAAAGAGCAAGCAGACTCCAGAACGCCAAGGCGGTGGTCGTATTTATGTCCGACAACGCCAAGGATTCCAAGGACGTCCGCAGCGAGATCAGCTTTGCCGCAGAGCTCCGCAAGGAGATGGTAATAGCTTATCTGGGTGCGGTAGAGATGGCTCCCGGAATGCGTATGCGCCTTTCCACCCGCGAAGCGATACATAAGGACGACTTTGAAAGCGAAAACGATTTTATAAAAGAGCTTTGCTCTACCGAAGCTGTTGCTTCTTGCAAGCATGCCTCTTCCAAGACGGCGTCTTATTCCAACGCAGACAGCAGTAAGGTCAAGATAATCAACGGCAACAGCTACGAGGGTGAATATAACGAAGAGGGCAAGCTTCACGGAAAAGGCGTGTGTCGTTATTCCAGCGGCGACGTATACGAGGGTGATTTCAAAAACGGCGTGCGCGATGGTATAGGAACCTATCGCCATAAGGACGGCGCTGTCTACACCGGCGAATATAAGGACGATAAGTGCAACGGACAAGGCAAGTACGTCTACAATAACGGTGACGTTTACGAGGGCGGCTTCAAGGACGGACACCGTCACGGTCACGGCGTATACCGCCACAAAAACGGTGCTGTCTACGAGGGCGGCTACGAGGACGGCAAGTGCTGCGGATACGGTGAATACGTATATTCCAACGGCGATACCTTCAAGGGCGATTTCAAAAACGGCGTTCCCGAGGGACGGGGAGTTTACACTCATACGAGCGGCTCCGTCTACACGGGCGAATATAAAAACGGCAAGTGCCACGGTAACGGCAGATACGATTACAACGACGGATCTTCCTTCGAGGGCACCTACGTAGATGGAAAGCGTAACGGCAAGGGTATCTACCGCTTTGCCAGCGGTGACGTATACGAGGGCGAGTATAAGGACGATTTTTCCAACGGTCACGGCGTGTACCGCCACGCCAACGGCGCAGTATACGAGGGTGAATATAAGGACGGCAAGTGCTGCGGATACGGCGAATACGTATATTCCAACGGCGATACCTTCAAGGGTAACTTCGAAAACGGCTTGCCCAACGGCAAGGGTGTTTATACCCACGCCAACGGCGCAGTGTACGAGGGTGGATATAAGGACGGTAAGCTTCACGGCTACGGCAGATACGATTATGCCGACGGCTCCTCCTTCGAGGGCACCTACGTAGATGGAAAGCGCAACGGCAAGGGTACCTACCGCTTTGCCGACGGCGACGTATACGAGGGCGAATATAAGGACGATTTTTCCGAGGGCCACGGCGTATACCGCCACGCCAACGGCGCAGTGTACGAGGGCGCGTACCGCAACGGCAAGTGCAACGGCTACGGTGTTTACCGTTATGCGGACGGCAGCTCCTACGAGGGCGAATTCAAGGACGGACACCGTCACGGCCACGGCGTATACCGCTATGCCAGCGGCAGTGTTTTTGAAGGCGAATACAAAGACGGCAAGTGCTACGGCACCGCCACCATCCGCTTTGCCAACGGCGATACTTACGTAGGCGAGGTAAGCGAGGGCGGCCAGATGCACGGTCAGGGAAGCTATCGCTTTGCCGACGGCAGGGTGTACAACGGCGAATTCAGAAACGGCGCTTCGGTTTAATTGCTTGACTTTCTCGGCGCGTGCGCAGAAAGGAACTCACTATGGACGAGCCCAAAAAAGTATTAAAGCGTATACTGTATTTCGTCTTTCTGTTGGTGTTGACCACGGTGTTTCTCATAGCGGCGTTCTTAACGGCAGGGACTATACAGAGCAAGCATGTAAATAACGCCGCAGGCGTGGCGTTGGAAATGCCCTACAAGGCGCTGGACGTATTCACGGTGCGGGAGGAAAAGCTGTGCGCCGTCGTGTGCGAGGATGGCAGATACGCCCTTTACCACGTAACGGGACCGGTTGAGAATATGGATCTGTATCTTATGCTGGACGATATGCAGGTCGGCAAAACATATTCAGTGCCCGATCCCGAGGAAAGCTACGCCTTTATGACCGCGGTCTATGAAAACAAAGACGACGTTCCCAAAAACGCCTATAAAACGGTAACTCTCAAGGCGGGCGACAAAACGGTGTATTTTTGTATCCAAGGCTTTGTCTTCGGAAATATTACCGCTAAGTAAATAAAAGTACCTCAATAAATCTAAAGCACTCTGCTTCGGCAGAGTGCTTTTTTGTCGTATTTTAGACCTATTTGTTGCCAAATGTCGTAAAAAGTTGGCAAAAAGATGAATAAATTGGCAAAAAACTATTGCCAAAAACTGCCAAATGTGTTATAATTCTGCCAAACGGAAAACATAGAGGTTTACGAAAGGAAGTAACAATAATGGAAAAACAGCAGACGAGGGCAAGAGTCTTTATTGCCGACGGGTCGGCAGAGTTTCGTTCACAGTGCATACAGCACCTCCGCCCGCGGGGTGTGGAAATAGTCGGCGAGGCGGCCGACGGAAGGGAAGCCTTTACCCGAATATGCCGCACCAAGCCCAACGTAGTGATAAGCGAGCTTTACTTAAGCCTCCTTGACGGCGCAGGTCTTATCAAGGAATGCAGAAAACAGCTCGGCTCGTCCTCACCAGCATTTATAATGATGTCGTCCTTCAATTCCGAGGAGCTTTTCGAGGAGTGCTGCGAGGCGGGCGCATCCTACTGTATGATCAAGCCGCCGGATTACGCCACCCTTGCGGAAAGAGTCATCCGCCTTGCGGATAAATCCCGCCGCATCCGCACCCGCCCCACGGGGGACGAGACCGACCTTGAGGCGCAGGTAACCAAAATAATACATCAGATCGGCGTTCCCGCACATATTAAGGGATATCAATACCTCAGAACGGCAATAATAATGACGATAAACGATAACGAGATAATAAACTCCGTCACAAAGGTGCTTTATCCCTCCGTTGCCAAAAAGTACGGCACTACCTCCTCCCGCGTGGAAAGGGCTATCCGCCACGCTATCGAGGTTGCGTGGGACCGCGGCGACCTCGAGGTGCTTAATTCATTTTTCGGATATACCGTCCAGAATTCCCGCGGAAAGCCCACAAACAGCGAATTTATCGCTATGATCGCAGACAATCTCCGTCTTAAAAACAAGGCTCTTACGGTTTAATAAAATTTTTTGTGTTTTTCTTAAAAAAGGTATTGACATTTTCCAAAAAATGGTTATACTAATATTAGTAACTATTACTAATTAGGAGGAGCCGAATGTCAAAGCAGAGAGAAGCCATACTCGCCGCCGTGCGGAAAAGCTGCTCTCATCCGGATGCGGATACCATTTGTGCAGCGGTAAGAGCAGATATACCGAATATTTCGCTGGGTACCGTTTACCGCAATCTGGGCAAGCTGGCTGACGAGGGGATCATTCGCAGGATCTCGGTTCCCTCCGGTGCAGACAGGTTCGATAAAACTATTTGCCCTCACGGACATATAGTGTGCCCCGTTTGCGGCGGCGTAAGCGACCTTTCGCAGGAAGTTACCCAAGCTCTTGAGCAGGCTCTCGGCGATTGCCGTTCTTATGAGCTTACCGTGAGCAGGGAATGTCAAGAATGTAAAAAACTTTAAAATAACCGTACAAAAAAGGAGAAACACAATGAACATTAAAGGAACCAAAACCGAGCAGAACCTCATGACCGCATTCGCAGGCGAGTCTCAGGCAAGAAACAAGTACACCTATTTTGCATCCGTAGCACGCAAGGAAGGCTACGTTCAGATCGCAAACATTTTCGAAGAAACCGCTAACAACGAAAAAGAACACGCAAAACTGTGGTTCAAGCTTCTCGGCGGCATCAGCAACACCGAAGCTAACCTCGAAGATGCAGCAGAAGGCGAAAACTACGAATGGACCGATATGTACTATACCTTCGCTAAGGAAGCTCACGAAGAAGGCTTCGAAGCTATCGCAAAGCTTTTCGAGGGCGTAGCAGCTATCGAAAAGGAACACGAGGAAAGATACAGAAAGCTTCTTGCTAACTGCAAGGAAGGCCTCGTATTCAGCAAGGAAGGCGATACCATCTGGGAATGCCTTAACTGCGGCCACGTAGTTATCGGCAAGCAGGCTCCCAAGGTATGCCCCGTATGCGCACATCCTCAGGCATACTTCGCAGAGAAAAAGATCAACTATTAATTCGGCTCGGTAAAAAACACAGAGCGTAAAAACGCAACAATAATAAACAAAATCGGCGAGAGTATTCCTGTCACTCTCGCCGTTATTTTTTGCTCGTAATAAGGTAGAAATCCGCATCATTTCGCCATCGTTTTTTTATTGACATTATTCTGCGTTCGTGCTATACTCTGTATAAATCGTTGCGCGCGCAACTAAAAGCAAAGGCAGGACCTTTTTTATGGCATCTACAATGCGTTATATAAATATAATAAGCCGTTGCGGAGCTATGTACCGCACGGAGCGGCTTGCGAACACCGAGCTTGGCGCTTGCCATTTTCCATACATACTCACCCTTGCCCGTAACCCCGGCATCACCCAGGATACCTTGGCAAAAATGGTGTATATAAACAAAAGCAACGTCACGCGGGCGCTGCTGTATCTCGAGCAGCACGGATTTGTTGAGCGCAAGCAAAGCGAGACCGACCGCCGCGTGCTTCTGGTGTATCCGACACAAAAGGCTATGGATATCCTTCCCGAAATACGCAGTATTTTAAAGGATTGGAACCAATATATCACCGAGGATATCAGCGAAGAGGAGCTTTCGGCATTCACCTCGGTGCTTGAGAAAATAGCAAAAAAATCTGCACGTTACGCTTCCCTTTCGGATACGGCAGGGGAAGGAGAAGCCCTTTGAAGAAAATACTTTCATATCTCAAGCCCCATAGCGGCTTTATGACCTTTGCCTTTGGCATAAAGTCACTTGCCACTATGGCAGAGCTTGCGCTTCCCTATATTCTGAGCTATATTATCGACTATATCATCCGCCCCCTCGAGGGTCAGACCGACGTTGACACGGGCGCCGTTGCAAGACGGATAGTTATATGGTCACTGCTTATGATGCTTTGCGCACTCGTGGCGGTGGCGGGAAATATTACCGCAAACCGTATGGCGGCAAAGGTTTCAAAGACGGTGGCAGGGGAGATAAGAAGCGAGCTTTTCAAGAAAACCATGTCTCTTTCTCCCGCGCAGACGGATTTTTATACCGTAGCGTCTCTTGAAAGCCGACTGACAACGGATACCTACAACATCCACCACTTTATGAACGTGGTACAGCGTATGGGTGTCCGCGCTCCCATAATGCTGGCGGGGGGACTTATTATCACCGCCACTCTCGATCCCGTTCTTACCGCCGTAATGGCGTGCGTCCTTCCCTTTATTTTTATTACCGTTTACGGCATTTCCCGCAAGGGACTTCCTCTGTTCCGCGAAAGCCAGAAGGCTGTTGACGAAATGGTAAAGGTAGTCCGTGAGGATTCGCAGGGAATACGCGTTATAAAGGCGCTTTCCCGCAAAAAATACGAATCCGACCGCTACGATGCAGCCAACCGCCGCCTTGCGGAAAAGGAGAAAAAAGCAAACGTCACAATGTCCGCCTCCAACCCCGTAATGACCTTTTTTATGAATTTAGGTCTTACCGCCGTGGTTTTTGCGGGCGCTGTCCGAGTCAACGCGTCCCTTACCGAGCCGGGCAAAATAGTGGCGTTTATTCAGTATTTTACCCTTATTTCAATGGCGATGCTGGCAATATCCCGTCTTTTCGTTATCTTTTCAAAGGCGTCCGCATCCTCACAGCGCGTTTCCGAAATTCTGGATACCCCCGCAGACCTTGAGATCCGCTCGGCGGAGGAATATCCCAACAAGGAAAACGGTCACTTTATTGAGTTCGATAACGTTTCCTTTGCCTATAACAGCACCAAAAACGTCCTCCACAATATTTCCTTCACCCTTGAAAAAGGGCAGTCCTTGGGAATTATCGGTGCCACGGGAAGCGGCAAGACCACCCTTCTCGCACTGCTTATGCGCCTTTACGACGTTACGGAGGGCGCAGTGTACGTAGAGGGCAGGGATATACGCACCATCCCCCGCGAGGAATTACACTCCCTTTTCGGCGCCGCAATGCAAAACGATTTTATCTTTGCGGGCAAAATAAACGAAAACATAGACTTTTTCCGCGGTATTTCAGATGAGGATATCCGTGCTTCCGCCGTCACCGCCCAAGCCGACGGGTTTATCACCGGCTTTGAGGAGGGCTACGACCGCGTCCTCACCTCCAAGGGCAACAACCTTTCCGGCGGACAAAGACAGCGTACCCTCATTTCCCGCGCAGTTGCAGGGAAATCGGATGTCCTTATCCTTGACGATTCATCTTCAGCCTTGGATTACCGTACCGATTCCGCCTTGCGTACCGCCCTTAAGCGGGATACCGCAGGCAGAACCACCGTGGTAGTGGCACAGAGAGTAAGCTCGGTTATGAGCTGTGACAAGATAATCGTTCTGTCCGAGGGCAGAATAAGCGCAATGGGTACTCACGAGCATCTTATGGAAATAAGCGAGGAGTACCGCGATATAAGCAATTCCCAGATGGGAGGTGCCGTCCTTGACTGATCAGAATAAATCCTCCCGCGGCAAGAAAGCCGCTCTCATACGGCTGGGCAGTTATCTGTTCCGCCACAAGGGCTACGTGGCGTTGGCGTTTTTGCTTATGCTTTCGTCAAACCTCCTTGCCCTTCTCGGTCCGTCCCTTTCCGCAAAGGCTATAAACGCCATCAACTTGGGTGCAGGCAAGGTGGATATGGAAACGGTAACCACCAACGTTATTCTTATGGTGGCAGTATACGCCGCCAGCGCGGTTATGTCATATCTCCTTGCGGTACTGCTTGTAAAGCTGGGACAGAAAATAACCTATACCCTCCGCAAAGAGGTATTCGACCACCTGCTCACCTTACCTGCAGGATACTTCGATACCCACCAGACGGGCGATATAGTCAGCCATATCTCTTACGATATAGATACGGTAAACGCATCTCTGTCCCACGACCTTTTGCAGATATGCGCGTCGGTGGTCACCGTAGTGGGCTCGCTGGGATATATGCTTTCAATTTCTCCCGTGCTTATCGGTGTTTTTGCAGTCACCGTGCCCATATCCATACTCTTTACCCGCTATAAGACAAAGCGCACCCGCCCGCTGTTCAAGCGCCGCAGTGCAAAGCTGGGCGAACTCAACGGCTATGCCGAGGAAATGCTTTCGGGACAGCGCACCATACGCATTTACGGCAGGGAAGAGGCGGTATGCGGTAAGTTTGATGCCCGCAACGCCGAATCCTGTCAGGCGTACTACGAGGCGGACTATCAGGGCGCGCTTATCGGTCCCGGTGTAAACTTCATAAACAACCTTTCCGTGTCCCTCGTTACTCTCATCGGCGGTATATTCTTTATGCTTTCCGTGGCGGGCACCTTATCTCCCGCAAGCATACTGTTTTTAAACCTTGGCGATCTTTCCGCTTTCGTTCAGTATTCCCGTAAATTTGCGGGCCCCATAAACGAATTTGCAAACATACTTGCGGACCTTCAGTCGGCTCTCGCCGCCGCAGACAGAATTTTCGGTATACTGGATACCTCTCCCGAAAAGGCGGACTCTCCCGATGCAACGGAGCTTTCCGACGTCAAGGGTGACGTGTGCATCAGAAACGTCACCTTCGGCTACGATAAGGACAAGGCGGTTATAAAGGATATGTCCGTTACCGTCCCTGCGGGAAGCGTTACCGCTATCGTGGGACCTACGGGTGCGGGCAAGACCACACTCATCAACCTGCTTATGCGGTTTTACGACGTGGACGATGGCTCTATCACCGTGGACGGTAAGGATATTCGGGATTACACCCGTGATTCCTTGCGTAAAGCATATACTATGGTCTTGCAGGAGACCTGGCTGTTCGGCGGTACTATTGCGGAGAATATCGCATACGGTGTGGAAAACGCCACCCGCGAGCAGATCGAGCACGCCGCAAAGCAAGCACATATAGATACCTTTATAAACACCCTTCCCGATGGGTACGATACCGTTATGACCGATAACGGCGTAAGCATATCCAAGGGACAAAAGCAGCTTATCACCATTGCGCGCGCCTTTCTTGCAGATGCGCCTATGCTTATTCTTGACGAAGCGACCTCCAACGTAGACTCCCGCACCGAAAAGAATATTCAATCTGCAATGCGCGCTCTTATGGAGGGACGCACCTGCTTCGTTATCGCACACCGCCTTTCCACCATCAAAGAGGCGGATAACATCCTCGTTATGCGTGACGGCAGAATTACCGAGCAGGGCACCCACGATAGCCTGATGGAGCAAGGCGGGTTTTACGCATCGCTGTACAATTCCCAATTCGATACTGCAGAGTAACCTTTCGACTTTTTCTTACTTTCTTTTCCGTTGATTTGTTCATATATCGGTGGTATAATTATCCTCAGGTGATAATATATGGATATTTTTTCTCAAACGCGGGGATTAAAATTAATAAGCCGCCTGTTTTCACCAAACAAGACGGTCACACCCGCAATTCCCTTTTACCCCCAAAAACCGACCTTTACGGGCGAAAAGCCCCTTTCCCAGCCCTTTGAGCGGGTAACTCCCGAAAGCGTTGGCATCTCATCGGATAGGGTAAACGCCTTTCTTACCGAGCTAAAAGAGGAAAAAAGCGTGAATATGCACGGCATAACCCTGATACGCAACGGCAAGATCTTTTGCGAGGGCGATTTCGGCTTGTACCGGTCCTGCTATTGGCACACCACCTATTCGATGTGCAAAACCGTAATAAGCCTTGCTGTGGGCATGCTTTTTGACGAAGGGGTTCTGTCTCCCGACGACCGAATAGTGGATATTCTTGAAGCGGGACACCTTACCCGTCTTGCCAAGGGCGGTATCACCGTCAAGGAGCTGCTCACCATGTCCACGGGTATATCCTTCAACGAGCTTGGCGCGGTTACGGATACCGATTGGGAAAAGGCGTTTTTTGAATCCGTTGCCAAATTCGACGCAGGCGACGGCTTTGAATACAACAGTATGAACACCTATATGCTGTCCCGCATTATAAAAAAGGTGACCGGCGTAGGCGTAAACGAATATCTTGAAAGCAGACTGTGGACACCCCTCGGCATAGATATGCACCCCTGGGAGGTATGCCCAAAGGGTACCGAAAAGGGCGGCTGGGGCTTGTACCTCCGCCGCGAGGACGCCGCAAAGTTGGGCGTGCTTATATTAAACGGGGGAGTGTGGAAGGGAAAAAGGCTTATAAGCGAAAAATATATTTCCCTTGCCCTCCGCCACCACCGCATAACCCCTGCGGAGTACGGCGGGTTTGATTACGGCTGTCAGGTCTGGACGGGCAGAAATTACAAAAGCTTTCTGCTTAACGGAATGTTCGGTCAGAACGTATTGGGCATACAGGAAAACGGCATAGTCATCGCCTCCAACGGCGGTAACGACGAGGTCTTTCAGCAAAGCCCCTTTTTCACCCTCGTGGAAAAATACTTCGGCCATCTTTCGGTGGGCGTCCCCTTACCCGAAAACAAAAAAGCATATAAAAGACTGTGCGAGACCGCGTCAAGCCTTTATTGGGAAAGACGGGAGGAACGGGGAAATATCTTTTCCCGCATCCGTGCAAAGGGCTTTCTGACGTCCGTTTCGGGCACGTCCTATACTCTTTCTTCAAAAAACGCCGTGTCTGCGTCTCTCCTGCCCGTAGTCCTTCGCGCGGTGCAGAATAACCACGGAAGCGGCATAAAAAAGGTCTCCTTCACTTACGAAAAAGACAAGCTGTATATAGATTTCATTTCGCCCGACGGTGTCCGCCGCGTGGCTGCGGGCACAAAAAGCGGGGAGTATACGCAAGTTGATTTCGGAAAGGAAAAATACGTGGTGGGCGCCTTTGCCCGCGTAGGCAAAAACGAGGACGGCGTCTACGTAATTACGCTTTTCCTTTCCTTTTGCGAAACCGCCTCGGAGCGGGTAATAAAATTCTTTTTCCTTGACGATAACACTCTGCGTATGACCTTCACGGAGCGCCCCGGCGCAGGACTTTTCGATAAAGCCTCGGAAATGCTTTTGGGCAAGGGGAAAATACTTTCAAGCCTTGCGGGCAAAACCGATGCCGACTACCTCCGCTACCGCATAAACGCCACCTTCAATCCCGAATATATCGGGGAAAAGGAATAAATACCGCGCCCATTAATAAAGCGTGCCCCTTGTCCCCGCCGAAAAAAGTTAAGAGTTAAGAGTGAAAAGTGAAGATGTAAGAGGTAAGGAAACCTTTTTTCGCGTTACGCGAAAAAAGCTACCGAAGTTTCTCATTTCTCATTAACAAAATCCGCCCGCAGGCGGATCTGTTCAGTGAAGTTTGCCCTTACGGGCAAGTGAAGTTGATTTACCAAAAAACATTAAGGACGGAGAAAATCTCCGTCCTTTTTTGTCGGGGTCCCCGAGAAGCCGTAAGGCTTCTTGGGGCGATTAGTTTTCTTTCTTTTTTGCAATGAAAAGAAGCACTACACTTGCGGCTATCACCAAAAGCGCGGCTATTGCCAAAACCGTCGGCACGCCGCTGCAGGCAAGTGAAAACAAAAGTAAAAACGTGGGAGTATCCGCTCCGCCGATAATACCCGTGCTTTGGGCGGCAGATGCAGACATAGAGGTCAGAACCGATATAACGGGCAGAATAACGCTTGTGAGAAGCATAAGTATACCCAGAATAAGTGCGATAACGGAAGCCTTTTTCATATTTTACTCCTTTATTTTTACGGGACGGAAGCCTATATAGTCGGCGGCAACCAGATGTACTTCAATTCCGCCCATATGTTGAGGAACGGATTCCTTGTGTACGCCGTGCAGATGACCGAAATAGCATCTCCGTACTCCGTTTGCGCGCATAATTTCCGTAAGGCTTTGGGTGGGCGGATAGTGTATAAAGCAAATTATCTCCGCTTCGGGGTGCTCCTGATTTAAAGCAAGGGCTTGCATCATAGAAAGGTTAAGCCTGCCTGCTTCGCGGGCAATAATTTTTTTATCCTTTTCGCAGGCATTTTCCTCGTCAACCCAGCCGCGGGTGCCGCAAAATATAATGCCCTCGGCGTAATAGGCGTTGTTGTATAAAAAGCTTATACTGTCTGCGCCGGACGCCGCCTTATATTCGTTTAATTTCTTTGCGCTTTGCCACCAAAGATCGTGATTACCCTTTGAAATTATCTTTTTTCCCGGCAGTGAATGTATAAACCCAAGGTCGTCCACCGCGTTTTCAAAGCGCAGTCCCCAGGAAATATCGCCGATGATCATTACCGTGTCCTCTTCGGAAACGGTATTTAACCAGTTTTCTCTCAATCTTTCGGTGTGGTTTTCCCATTTTGCGCCGAAAACGTCCATAGGCTTATCCGCGCCGTGGGACAGGTGCAGGTCTGCTATAACGAATACCGACATTGGGCTTCCACCGCCTTTTAAATGAATAATTTTTTGTTTTTCGGAAAAACTGTTTAAAGTAAGGGAGGGAAAACTAATGGAACAAAAGCACGTAAACCACGGCATTGATTGTACCGTTTGCGATTGCATTTATCACGCAGAGCAAAACAAATGCACCGCATCCAAGATCTCCGTAGGTCCTACTCACGCAGAATGCTCGGCAGAGACCGCTTGCGAAACCTTCAAGCCTGCCGAAAACTGCCATCACTGCAAGTAAAGTGATTTCTTGATATCCGCTTTATCCACAACACGGGTGAAGCGGATATCCTTTTTGTATATGTCCTTTAAGGGTGCGGGAATTTGAGTGCCCGTGTGCTTGCTCAAAGCCTCGTGGGTCTTTTCCTTCATACCCAGAGCGTCTGCAACCGCAGGTGCAAATTTATAAGGAGAAGCGGTGGAAACCACCAGACACTTATCCCTGCTTGCGCCCATAAGAGCGGCGGCGGTGTGGGTATCCAAAAGATAACCGAAATCATCAAAGTAACGCTTTATTATTTCTGCGGTGCTTTGGTCGTCACAGCTCGAGCAGCCGAATTCTGCTTCAAGTATATCAAGCTGGGCGGGAGTCAGCGTAAAGGAGCCGTCCTCCTTAAGGCTCTTCATAAACGCCGCGGTCTGCTCGGTGCCGAAGCTGAAGCACAAAAGTCTTTCAAGGTTGGACGCTATAAGAATATCCATGGAAGGCGAGGTCGTAGCATAGAAGGGACGGCGGGTATCGTACACACCGGTAATGAAGAAATCGGTAAGCACGCGGTTGCGGTTGGAAGCGCATATCAGCTTGCCGAGGGGCACGCCCATCTTCTTTGCAAGCCAGCCCGCAAGAATATCGCCGAAATTGCCCGTAGGAACGGATACGTCTATGGTCTCTCCGTCCTTTATCAATCCGCTCTTTACTATATCTATATATGCGGAAACGTAATACGCCACCTGAGGAACCAGACGGGCGATGTTTATGGAGTTTGCGGAGGAAAGAAATTCGCCCTTTTCCTCTGCTATTCTTTTAATTTCCTCGTCGGCGAAAATAGCCTTTACCGCGGACTGTGCATCGTCAAAATTACCGCGAACGGCAATTACGTTTACGTTGCTTCCCTCCTGCGTTGCCATCTGTCTTTTCTGGGTTTCGGAAACGCCGTCGGTAGGGTAGTATACGGTTATGCGGGTCTGCTCAAGATCCTTGAATCCCTCCATAGCCGCCTTGCCCGTATCACCCGATGTGGCGGTAACTATATGTGCCACGCGGGTCTCGCCGCAATATTTCATAGCCATTGCAAGAAGTCGGGGCATTATCTGCAGAGCCATATCCTTAAAGGCGCAGGTGGGACCGTGCCACAACTCAAGAAAAGCGTTATCGTCAACTATTTTTACGGGAGCGGGCGTGGGATCGAAATTGGGATAGCGGTATGCCTTCTCGCACTCTGCAAGTATTTCTGCTTTGCCTAATTCGGGGAAGAACTTATAAAGTATTTCTGCCGCGATACGCTCGTATCCGTAGCCGCGGTACTCCTCCATTTCCTTTTTGGAAATAAGAGGCAATTCTGCGGGTACGAACAAGCCGCCGTCGGGAGCAAGTCCCTTGCATATAGCTTCGGGAGCGGAATAATATTTCTTTTCGCTGTCACGTGTGCTGTAGTATTTCATTTGAATGCGTCCTTTATGTGATTAATGCTTTTTATCTCTCCGCCGCGGTGTGCGTATACCTCTATAATATCGTTCCGCAGCGTATATACTTTTCTGTTTAAGGTAAAAAAACGGTACTGCACGGGAATACGGCTGTTTTTAAGGTAATTATCCGTAAGATCCCTTCGCGCTTTGTTAAACCGTTTTATTTTTTCTTCGTCCACCGCCTGCGCAGGCGTTCCGAATGCGTCGCCCGTGCGGGTCTTCACCTCTATAAAGGCAAGCACCCCGCGGCGAAATGCAACTATATCCATTTCTCCGCCCCGCACGCGGTAATTGCGGGCAAGAATTTTATATCCATTTTGCAAAAGATATTCCGCCGCCTTGTCCTCGCCGTATCTTCCTATATCATCCATAGGCTATTCACCCAACAGCTTTTTAAGAAAGCTCTTTCTGTGCATAGGGGAGGGGCCGTATTTGAGCAGTGCCTCTCTGTGGTCCTTGGTGCCGTAGCCCTTATGCTTTGCAAAGCCGTATTCGGGGTGGGCTTTGTCCATTTCAAGACAGTATCTGTCACGCGCCACCTTTGCAAGTATGCTTGCGGCGGCAATGGAGGGGCTGAGCGCGTCACCCTTTATTATGGGAGTGGCGGGAATATCAAATCCACGGGCAATATTTCCGTCTATCAGTGCAAAATCGGGCTTGGTCTTCAACCCGTCAACAGCGCGCTTCATTGCCAGCATAGAGGCGTTAAGTATGTTTATTTCCTCGATTTCTTCAACGCTTGCCTGCGCTATGCAGTAATCCAAAGCACTTTCCTTAATAAGGTCAAAGAGCTTGTCTCTTTGCTTTTCGGTAAGCTTTTTGGAATCGTTCAGCTTGGGAATATCAATATTTTCGGGCAGTATAACGGCGGCGGCAAACACCGGTCCCGCAAGAGGACCCCGTCCCGCCTCGTCACAGCCGCATATAACGGTGTAGCCTTCGGATCTGATTTTGTTTTCGATATCCCAATTCATATTTTCACACCAACGTATCCAAGGTTATTTTGCCGATCTTTCCGCCGCGGAATTCATCAAGAATGGTGGCGGCACAGCGTTCCTCGTTAATTTCACCGCCGCTTATCAGCATTCCGCGCTTTCTGCCTATCTTTTCGAAAATTTCAAAATCCATATCCTCGTCGGACAGGGTTATATTATATCTTTCCGCAAGCAGCTCGGGATATTTATCCCTCAGGATACCGCACAGACGGACGGAAAGGGTAAGGGTATCCAATATCTCGTCCCTTATGGCACCGGTGCAGGCAAGATTTATGCCCACCTGCTGGTCGTCAAACTTGTGCCACAAAAGACCGGGTGTATCAAGCAGGTCTATTCCGTAGGGGGATGCTATCCATTTAAGGCTTCGCGTTACGCCGGGTCTGTCCTCCGCCACGGCCTTGCTCGTCTTGGTAAAGCTGTTTATAAAGGTGGATTTTCCCACGTTGGTAACGCCCACCACCATTGCGCGCAGGGTTATATTCATTTCCTTCTGGGCGGCACGCTCAAGCTTTTCCGCAAGGAGCGCTCTCAATTTCGGCGCAACGGAGTTTATATTAAGCCCCGTTTTGCAGTCTATGGGAATAACGGTGCGTCCCTCTGCGCGTAATCTTTCAACCCACGCCTTTGTCTGGGCTTCGTCTGCAAGGGAGCATTTGTTTATCAGTGTAAGTCTTGGCTTTTGTGGAAAAAGCTCCTTTATATCGGGGTTTTGTGATGAATAGGGCACGCGCGCATCAAGAAGCTCTATGACCGCGTCCGTCATAGAAGACATTTCCTTTAATTGCCTTTTGGCTTTCGCCATGTGCCCGGGGTACCAAACTATCGGGTCTGCCATATTAATCCACCGTTCCGAAATTGGGCGCGAGTCTTACGATAACTCTGCCTATAATATTATGCTCCTCCATACAGCCAAGCACGCGGCTGTCCGTAGAATCGTTGCGGTTGTCGCCCATAACGTATACCTGTCCCTCGGGGACGGTAAACTCTCCTTCATAGAAGGCGGCGTAGTGCATATCGCCGTCTCTGCGCCAGACGTAGTCCTCCTCAAGAAGCACACCGTCAACGTAGACCTCCCATTTTTCGAAGTCTATTTTCACGGTCTGTCCCTCGGTGGCGATAACGCGCTTGATATAAGGCTTGTTCTGACCTTCTATATAAATTACCACTATATCGCCCGTTTTGGGGGTATAGTTAAGGTTGGATATTATAAGCTTATCCTCGTTGTGAAGTGTGTTCATCATAGAATTACCGTCAACGGTGACGTAGCGGAACACGAACACAAAGAGCACCACCATCAACGCCAGCGCAAAGCAGAAGGTCTCTACCCAGTCGTACAATTCGCCGAAGAAGGTCTTTTTCTTCTTTTTGGGTGTTACCGTGGCGGTATTTTCGGTTGCGGTCACTTCCTCGTCGGGAAGGGAAACAGAGATATTTTCATCCATAATATATGCCCCGTCCAAAATCTTCACAAAAAATTCAAATGCGGTTAAAGAAGAAAAGTGTCAGTTTCCTGACACTTGTTTCTCGCGAATTTAGATCTGTTCCTTAACCTTAGCGGCTTTACCTACGCGGTCGCGCAGATAGTAGAGCTTAGCTCTGCGAACTTTACCGTTACGAACAACTTCAACCTTGAGCACGTTGGGAGAATGGAGAGGGAAGGTCTTTTCGGTACCAACGCCGTAGGAAACACGACGTACGGTAAAGGTTTCGGAAATACCGCCGTTTCTCTTTGCAATAACAGTGCCCTCAAACAGCTGAGTTCTTACTCTGGTGCCCTCAACGATACGGCAGTGTACCTTAACGGTATCGCCTACTTTGAAGGAAGGAACCTCGGTCTTGAGCTGCTCGTCAGTAAAAGCTTTCAACATATCCATAAAGCTTTTCCTCCTTTTAATGTAATAAAAGTAACAGGCGTTCTTGCCGAGCCGCAGAGGACCGCCCGATTTCTTGACACGCAATTATACCACGCATTAATGAGAAAATCAAGTGTTTTTTAATATTTTTGTAAAATTCTTTTTGTGTTTTCTCACAAAAAAGGTCTGCGGTTTTTGTATATTGTACAATTGTTTTTTCCTTACGCATATGGTATAATAAATTTGTAGTAATGTAAATTTTTGCCAAATATCATACGAAAGGCGGCGATTCCTATGGTTTCAGTGTTTTATAAGAATACAAACACGAACGATTTTAAAGCAAACCAGAGAGGTGGAACAAATGAAAAAAATATTTTCCCTTGCGCTCGTCTTTTTACTCGCCGTTTCGTATTTGACGGTGCTTTCAAGCGCAGACACGAGTCTTGAAACCGAGAATAGCGTTATCACATCCGAGTTGCTTTCCGTTATGGCATCGGCAACCGCTATAGAAAAAATACCCGTAAGCATCTGGACAACTGAAATTGATGCGGATATCGTTGAAGAGGTGGCTTTGGCAAAAAGCGGCTACAACAAGGAAAGCATACGCGCTTTAGTTGAAGAAGGCAAAGGCGACACCGTTACCTTAGACGACGTTAATAACTATATTGCTGCAGAAAGAAGAATTTACGCACAGCTTCAATCCCAAGCAAACCAAGCGTTGGTTGATAGTTATGTGTTCCTTAAATCTGCCGGCGCCGCCGAAGATGCATATGTGTGTTCGTATGCGCCCATGATTGTTGTGAAACTCACTAAATCTCAAATAGAGACACTGTCAAACGATTCGGCGGTAAATATGCTGTCATATGCTCCCGAAGTGAATTTTGAAAACTTGATGGATATCAGTGTACCGCTTATTGAGGCGGACTATACTCGTGACACTGGCGAATTTGATGGTGCAGGCGTAAGAATCGGTATGGTTGAGCTTGGTGTGCCTAACGGCTATGCTGATTTAACGAATACGAACAATTACTATATTTCAACCGACGATAGAAATCACGCAACTGCTGTGGCTGAAATAATGATTTCAAACGATGCCAGTGAGAGCGGAATATATAAAGGCATTGTTCCAGAAGCATCTTTATATAGCGCTGCACTTGGTAGCGTTGGCTCTAATACAAGCCGATTGTATGAAGCTGTAGAATGGTTATTGTCTCAAAATGTGCATGTCATTAATATGAGCGCTGGATTATATATTGACAGTGCAGGTTCGTATACGGACATTGAATGTTGGATGGATCACATTGCTCATAATCACAGCGTACATTTCGTGGTTTCTGCAGGAAACGAAGATATATCCACAGGGCTCAGGTGTTCGCATCCTGCGCTGGCATATAACGTAATAACCGTTGGAAATCTTGATGATAAAGGCACTGCCAGATTTCCTGATGATGAACTTGCGACTGATTCTTGCTATGGCGAAATATTAAACGCGGATGGAACATACCCTCCGAATAAACCTGATCTTGTCGCTCCAGGAGTAAGCATAAAAACCAGTTCGTTTCGTAACGCTATGGCGGGCGATGCAAGCGTATCCGGAACAAGTTTTGCTGCGCCGCATGTAACCAGTGTCGTAGCACAGCTTATACAGCAAATGCCTGCTTTGGCAACACTGCAAGATTTAACAAAAGCAATTTTAACAGCAGCAATTGATCATGTTGCGTGTAGTTTTACTTCCAACGATACGGTTAATTTTAATAAATATGGCGCGGGATGTGTGAATGCGGTTAATTGTACCGAAGTCAGTTATCGCGGTACGTTTGCGAGTTCTGTTTTCCAAGCTTCCTCAACAACACCGAAAACATATTCTTTTAATGCACCTAGTTCAGCTTCAATGGTTCGTGGATCTTTGACGTGGCTCAAATCTACATGGTATTCAGGAAGCAATCATACGGGTGAACCGGTACAAAATGCCGATATAGCAGATTTGAGTATCACTGTAACTACGCCTAATGGTCAAGTGCTGTCGTTTGAAAATGATGGCAAGACAAATATGATTGTTTTTGAGATTGATCCTGATGTGTACGGATACGGGAATTATACAGTAAGATTTAACACAACAGGTTCAAGCTTACCAACGTATTTTGGCTTTGCGTGGTGGTATTAGAAAACTATATTCGAAGGGAGTAATCATGTGAAATTGATTAAATTTACAAGTCTTTTGCTTTGCTTTGTTTTTGCGGTAGTGGTGTTCTCGGGGTGTAACAACGCTTATTCCGAAAAAAATCAAGTTAGTGAAAACAGCACGGAATCATCTGAACCTGCCGCTGTATCGGAAGGTGAAGAAATAGAAAAGCTCGAAGCATGGGGAACAGAGTATGATTGGGACTTTCTAAAAAAATGGCCCGTTCACAGTGATTGTTTTCCCGAAGTGTGGTCAAACCAAACGAATTTCGCACATTACGGTCACTTAACAGGACACATACTTGTTCAGCACAGCTACGAAGTCACTAAGTGCGAAACGTTGCTTCACGTTCAAATTGAGTTTTATTATTATAACGGAGAAGCTCCAAGCCCCGATCTGCCGGTTCAGCTTGAACGCTGCGATTCCGATGAGATTATAAGCTGGCTGGCAGCCGGAAATATACCCTTGGAAAAAAACGGCGCAACCGTTTTCGAGGGGTACGTCTCTTCTGACGACGTTGAAAAGCTTATTGAATACGGGAAAGCCGCGGGATATTATCTGTACGTAACGGTACCGATAGATTATGACGCGAAAACAGAAGATGGTATGTTTGTCTGTCCCCATTGTAACCGCGACGACGAAAACAGTTAGTGTAAATGAAAACTTTAATAGCACTCTGTAAACGCTCTTGCATTTGCAGAGTGCTATTTTTTAAACCTGTTTTTCATATTTTTTGCTAATAATTTGCAACAATTTTGAAAGTATTGATTAATAAACAATTGTATGATATACTTATAGTATGAACTACAATAAGTTCATTTTTGTTTTACGAAATATATACGTTTTTGCTTTACGGTATTCGTAAGTGAGGAGGAAATGATATGAGCGGAAAAACAAAAAAATCTTTTTATCCGGCAACTGTCGCAATATTCGCTTTATGCCTTGTGCTTATTTGCTTTTGCGTGTTTTTGTTCAATTACCGCGACGCATACGACCATACTGCCGAACCCGGAAGTATAATTAGTATACCTCCTTCCTTTGGAGTCAAGTTCAAATTCTTTTTAATAACCGTTGCCGCTTTGGTGGCGGCGGGGATTGGGGAACTGATTATTGATCTCGTTGAAAAACGAGTCCGCATACTGCCCTTGTTTTTATGCGCGGCGCTGCTTCCCTTTGCCTGTTACGGCGCATATTATTCTTTGCTGGGGAAGGGCGGCGCTATGTATTCTCTGGTGGAAAAGGACGGTCCTTTATATTTTGTCATCGTGGGCGATTATAATAAAAACGGCTACAACGATAAGCTTGAAAAACAGTACAGAGAACCGCACAGCTCCAACGATTATGTTGATGTGGACGATGAATTCATCCGTTTCATAAGCATAGACGTGAGCGGTACGGGCTTTTTGGACACGCATTCCGATCTTTCTTACGACAGCGACGAACGCGTTTTAACCGTAAGCGTGGAAAAGGGATTGGTTGAGTTTGACGAGATAATTTTAACGGTAGTGTTCCAAAGCCCTATGGTAAACGAAAAATATGCGTTTTACCGCATTGTTGACGGCGAGCTTCTTTGGCAGCCCTACCACGCAGAAAACTGCAGTGCGGTGAATGATAAAGCGGTAATACGGATAACAGACGACAGGATTTACGAATATCTCGAAAAAAGCGGCGCTGACACAGCCGAGCTGAAATTTACATTTGATAAAAAGCCCGAGTGATCGGGCTTTTTGTAATATAATTTCTCGTTCCTCGTTCCGGGGTCCCCGAGAAACCAAAGGTTTCTTGGGGTGGTTTACTCGTTCCGCGTTTCTCGTTTTTATACTATTCCGCCGTTTACGTCCAGCACGGCGCCGGTTATATAGGACGCCTTTTCCGATGCGAGGAAATACACCGCCTCTGCCACGTCCTCGGCGTTGCCGAGGCGTTCAAGGGGGATCTCCTCTACCAGCGCGTTTACGTCGGCGATGGAAAGGTGGGCGTTCATATCCGTGTCTATAACTCCGGGACACACGCAGTTCACGCGGATGTCGGAGGGACCCACCTCCTTTGCAAGGGCTTTCGTAAAGGCGATAAGCGCGCCCTTTGCGGCTGAATAATCCACCTCACAGCTTCCGCCCGTTTCGCCCCACATAGATGAAAGGTTTATAATGCACCCGCTTTTGCGGCGTATCATCTGCGGAAGAAGGGCTCTCGTGCAGTTCAGCGCGCCGAAGAGATTTACTCCGTAAAGAGCGCTTTCCTGCTCTGACGTCACCGCGTCAAAGGGTGAAAACAGCGCAACGCCCGCGTTGTTTACAAGGCAGTCTATCTGCAGGTCCTTTAAATTTTCCTGTACCGCTTTTTTGTCCGAAACGTCAAAGGGTAACAGTACGCTTTCGGGAATATCCCTTTGCAGGTCCTTTAGCATATCCACGTTGCTTCGGCAGTTAAGATATACCTTCCAGCCCTTTTCGCCGAATATCCTTGCGCACGCTTCGCCAATCCCGCGGGATGCGCCGGTTATGAGTACGGTTTTCATTTTTAAAACTCCGTTTTATTAATAAAGCTCGTTTTCCGTGAACACGGGAAGCACGATAGGCTTCTTTTTGGTCTTGCTGTAAATGAAGGAGGAAAGGGAGGTCTTCACTCTTTCCTTCAGAGTGTACATATCGGGCTTGCCGTTGTAGATGAATTTGCGTATCAGCTCTGCGGATTTATCCACAAGCTCCTCCATAAGGCGCTCGTTTTCCTTGGCGTAAACAAATCCTCTGGTTATTATTTCGGGTCCCGCCGTCATTTCGAGAATGGTGAAGTCCACCGTGGCGGAAACCACTATAATTCCGTCCTCGGCAAGGTGTAAGCGGTCCTTAAGAACCGTAGCGCCAACGTCGCCCACGCCGTAACCGTCAACGAGTATCTGCTCTGCGGGAACGGTGCCGCCGGAGGCGAGTCCGCGTTTGCCCACTTCGATGATCTTTCCGTTTTCGGGTATCATTATATTCTTGCTTTTCATACCCATTTCGCGGGCAAGAGAAGCGTGTGCGCAAAGATGCTTGTATTCGCCGTGGAGGGGCACGAAAAATTCGGGCTGTGTCAGCGCGTGCATCATTTTAAGCTCTTCTCTGCAGGCGTGTCCCGAAACGTGTACGCATTCCTCGGTGTCCACAGTCATAACCTCAACGCCCAGCTTATACAGACCGTTAACGATGTTTCCGATAAGCTTTTCGTTGCCGGGAATGGCGGATGCGGACAGCACTACCATATCGTTTCTGCCCAAGGTTATCTGTGAATGCTCGCCGTTTGCCATGCGGTAAAGACCGCTCATACGCTCGCCTTGGCTTCCCGTGGTAAGCAGGGTAAGCTGGCTGTCCTTGTACAGACGCATTTCCGCAGGGTCGATAATGGTTCCCTCGGGCACGGACATATATCCAAGCTCGGTGGCGGCTTTAAGCACGTTGAGCATACTTCTGCCCGTTACGGCAACCTTTCTGCCGTATTTCACCGCCGCGTTTATAACCTGCTGAATACGGTGTACGTTGGACGAAAAGGTTGCTATAACTATACGCTTTTCGCAGCCGTAAAAAAGCTTGTCAAAGGACATTCCCACAATGCTCTCCGAGGGGGTGTAGCCTTCTCTTTCCGCGTTGGTGGAGTCTGCCATCAGCAGCTTTACGCCCTTGTGTCCAAGCGTTGCAAGGCGGTACAGGTCTATTCTGCTGTCGCCCTCGGTGGGGGTAAGGTCAATTTTAAAGTCGCCGGTGTGTATAACTCTGCCAATGGGGGTGGTTATGCACAACGCAACCGCATCGGGTATAGAGTGGTTTACCTTTATAAATTCAACGTCAAAGGCTTTGCCGAATCCCTCCGTGTCACCGGGGAAAACCTCCCGCAGGTCGGGATTTTTTATACCGTGCTCCGCAAGCTTCAAGCGGAGTATGCCCAAAGTCAGCCTCGTGCCGTAAACGGGAATTTTTACCTGTTTAAGCAGATAAGGCACCGCGCCGATATGGTCCTCGTGTCCGTGGGTGAGAATAAGTCCGCGGAGTTTTTCCTCGTTGCGGAGCAGATAGGTGAAATCGGGTATTACGAGGTCAACACCGGGCATATCGTCCTCGGGAAAGGCAACGCCGCAGTCTATTGCGATAATATCGTCGCCGTGCTCCAAGAGCGTCATATTCATGCCGATCCCGTCAACACCGCCAATGGGTATTACCTTAAGCTTTGCGCCCTTTTCGGTCTTTTCCTTCTTTTCTTCCTTTATCTTCTTTGCCTTTACGGCTGTCTTCTTTTCCTTTTTAACAGTTTCTTTTTCTTTCTTTTTAGCCATTATTTATCCTTTCTTTGAAAAAATATATGTAAGTATGTAAACGCCTGCAGCGTAAGATTTAAAACAAATCGGACACCCGTCAATGGGCTTTTGACAAATCTTTCCTTATATATTATCCTATAAAACACTTGTTTTGTCAAGTTAATTTTGTTTTGCATAGAATGTATTAACGCGTAGACCCTTGACAAAAACCCTTTTTCCGTATATTATAATATAGAGTATTTGTGAAAACGTATCCGAAAGGTGTATATAAATGGAAAAGATCTCTGTCATAGGCGGCAAACGTCTTCACGGCAGTATAACTGTGGGCGGTATGAAAAACGCCGCACTTCCCATCCTGCTCGGCACCATACTTGTGGGCGATAAGTGCGTTATAGAAAACCTTCCCGAAATAAGCGATATAAAGAGCTCGTTGGACATTTTGTCCTCTCTGGGCGCAACCGTAAAAATGTTGGACCGTACCACAGTTGAGATAAATACGGCTTCCGTACGTCCCGGTACCATGCCTTACGAATTGGCACGCAGTATGCGCGCTTCATATTACGTAGTGGGCGCAGAGCTTGGCAGATTCGGTACCTCCCGTGCCGCTTGCCCCGGCGGATGCGATTTCGGCGTAAGACCTATCGACCAGCATATCAAGGGCTTTGAGGCGCTGGGCGCAAAGGTCGACGTGGTTGACGGCTGTATAAACTGCGTTGCTCCCGAGGGACTTACGGGCTCGTCTATATATATGGATATAGTTTCCGTAGGCGCAACCATAAATATTATGCTTGCGGCAGTTCTTGCCAAGGGTATGACGGTTATCGACAACGCGGCGAAGGAGCCCCACGTGGTTGACGTGGCAAACTTTCTCAACACCTGCGGTGCGGATATTTCCGGCGCGGGAACCGACGTTATAAAGATCCGCGGCGTGGAATCTCTCCACGGCGTTACCTACGCTATCATTCCCGATATGATCGAGGCAGGCACCTTTATGATGTGTGCCGCCGCTACGGGAAGCGACCTTACCATAGAAAACGTAATTCCCAAGCATCTTGAGTCCATTACCGCAAAGCTCGAGGAAATGGGTGTGGACATCGAGGACTTCGGCGACGCGGTACGCGTCAAGTCCGTTCAGGGTCCTCTGCGCAGAATAAACGTAAAGACCATGCCTTATCCCGGCTATCCTACGGATATGAACCCTCAGATCGCAGTGCTTCTCTGCCTCGCGCAGGGCACCAGCATCCTTACCGAGGGCGTGTGGGATACCCGCTTCAAATACGTTGAGGAGCTTACCCGTATGGGCGCCCATATCACCGTAGACGGAAGAAAGGCTGTTATCGAGGGCGTGTCCGCATTGAAGCCCGCCACCGTAAAATGCTCCGACCTCCGCGCAGGCGCGGCAATGGTCATTGCGGCTCTGGCGACTGAGGGCGAAACGGTTATCGAAAATATTTATCATATCGAGCGCGGCTACGAGCATCTTTGCGAAAAGCTCCGCGGTGCAGGTGCGGATATCAAAAAGATATACGTTCCCGACACGGGCTCGGCAACCAAGGCAGTGTAAATAAAAAACTATTATCGCGGGACGGCGCATACCGCTCCCGCTTTTTGTTTTTAAATACCGTATAACAAAACAAAGGAGATATACTATTATGAAAAAGCTTCTGTGCGTTCTGCTGGCGGCAATATTTCTTCTCGCAGCCTGCACTCCCGAGGGCAACGAAAGCGTTACCGACGTAAGCGGTACCGTTTCCGGTGATGAAAGCACCGCTCCCGGCGTATCCTATACTCTTACCAAAGAGAGCATAGACAAAATGCTTGCCGACCGTGCCGACGTTCTCAAGGGCGAAGCACTCCGCAAGGGTGAGCGTATAAACGAGGCGGCGGGTAAGAATTATACCCTTAATACCGCTACCGTTGAAAAGTTCCCCAACGCAAAGGGTGTTCTTACCGACGGTGAGTTTAAAGAAACCCACTATAAGTTTGTTAAGACCGGCTGGGTAGGACTTGCGGGCGCAAGTGCATCCGTCACCGTTGACCTTGGCAAAAAGATTGATGATCTCTGCGATTTTGAGATTTCCTCTTGTATTAACAACGAATACGGCGTAGCTCTTTGCGAGGCTATGTTCGTATACGTTTCCGACGACGGCGAAGGCTGGAAGAACATCGGTATATACCAGACCTCCGGCGCAGAAGCCGACAAGGCAAAGCATCTTCTTTGCGTAAACGTACGCGGCACCGTATCTGCAAGATACGTAAAGTTTGTTTTTGAGGGTATTCACAGCGAATATTTCCTCATAGACGAGATCGGCGTATATTCCTACGGCGAAATGGCTGACGTTGAAAATCTTATCAACACCTATTACGGCGCACAGAATATCCCCGTTATCGAGGATGAAACCTACCTTGAGGGCGATTCTACCCGCAAGAACCTTATTCTCGGTCTTAAGCCCGTTACCTACGAGGCTCTTACCGATATCGGCAGTGATTACATAGTTTCCAATTATAACACCCTTCCCTCCACCGGCATACTTACCGACGGCAAGTACGCTACTCAGGCGGCTATGGGCGACAGCAAGTGGTTCCGTAACACCCACGGCACCGGCAGAATTGCAGTCTTTGATCTGGGCGGTATCGCCGCAGTTGACGGTGTCAAGGTAGGCTTCCTTGCATCTCATCAGCCCGGCATACACCTTCCCGAAAATATGTCCGTTTCCGTTTCTCTTGACGGTAAGGAATGGTTCACCATATACGAAGAAAAGCGTACCTCCGATGCAACCAGTGCAAAGGTAAATTACGAGGGCGATTTTGATAAAGCCTATAAAGCAAGATACGTTCAGATCGCATTTTCTATTACCTCTCACATTTATCTTGACGAAATGGAAATTTTCGGTAATTGCGACGGCAAGAACGCCGCACACCCCTCCGAAAGCAGCATTACCGATACCGTTCTTTCCTCCGGCTACGGCACACCCGACCAGTACGACGGTATGCACGACGTAGTTCTTTCTTACCTCTGCCCCAACGAGGTCAAGGTCACCAAGGATCAGTACCTTGCATACGTTGCATATCTTGAAAAGGGCGAGATAAAGGATACTTATTTTGATGGCTTTATGTATCTGCCTTACGTAAAATACCTTTACAGCGGCGGAGAGAAGAAGCAGCTTACCAAGGACGAATGGCAGGCTTGGATAGATTGGCAGTTTATGGACGAGTACAACTTCGACGCACTTGACGCCGCAGTTGACGAAACCAAGGCCGAGCTTTCTCTGGACGACAGCTATTCCGTAGGTACGTATCTGTCCCTCTTCTATCCCGTTTACGGCGCAACCAACTTTGGTGAGCTTAACGGCAAGCAGATGGACTTCTCTAAGATCGAGGACAGAAAGGCAGTTCTCAAGTGGTTCGTTGACGAGCAGGTCAAGGGCTTCAAGGAAAAGGGCTACGATTCCGTCCGCCTTTCCGGCTTCTATTGGTTCGTAGAGGAAATGAGCGGCAAGGATCCTCACGTTCAGGAGCTTTGCAACTATATCTGCGATTATATCAGAAGCCTCGGCTATCAGACCACCTGGATCCCTTACTTCAACGCTTCGGGTAACACCAAGTGGAAGGAATTCGGCTTCGATACCGCTTGCCTCCAGCCCAACTACGCCTTCAACGAGGATATTCCCATCCAGCGTATTTACGATGCGGCAAGCATAGCAAAGCTTTACGGCATGAGTATCGAGATCGAGATCGAAAGCACCTCCGATGTCAAGTGGGTAAACAGATACAGAGATTATCTCTATGCAGGCGCAAAGATCGGCTTTATGACCGAATCCGTACATATGTACTACCTTGCAGGTATGCCCGGCGCTATCTATAACGCATACGTTTCCAACAACCCCGATATCAACTGCATTTATAAAGAAACCTATCTGTTCATCAAGGGCAAGCTCGGCGTGCCCGAGGAAGCTCCCTCCGCAGAGGACGTAACCTGCAAGGCAGGCGAGTCTGTAAGCGGCACCATCACCGTTCCCGAATCAACAGTTCCCGCCAACAGCGTCCGCATTGCGGTAAGCGCGGCTAACGGTTCAGTTTCCATCAACCCCGACGGAACCTTTACCTATACCCCCTATGAGGGCTTCACCGGCGAGGATTGGTTTGAGATCGTGGCTGATTACGGTATGGCAGGTCAGTCCGCCTTCGGCAGAATAACCGTTACCGTAGAATGATAGAGCGTATTTACGATACCGTCAACGGCGACCAATACGGCGTTTACGCGGAATTTGTTAAAAAGTGCTTTGTTTCCCAAAGCGATATCCCCGTAAGAGAGGTGCTTGACCTCGGTTGCGGCACGGGCGGAATAACCGCCCGCCTTGCGGATATGGGATACGACACCGTAGGCGTGGATATTTCACCGGAAATGCTGATGTACGCCCGTGAAAACACCTACGGCAAGGACGTGCTTCTCCTTAATCAGGATATGCGCTCCTTCGAGCTTTACGGCACGGTGCAGGGCATAGTCTGCTCCTTCGATACGCTTAACTACCTTTCAAACGAGGAAGAATTAACGAAAACCCTTTCTCTCTGCCGTCTGTATATGGAAAAGGGCGGGGTAATGGTCTGCGATATAAACAGCCTTTACCGCTACGAAAAGGTTTACGCTAACAACGCCTTCGTCTACGAGGTGGAGGACGATATGCTTGTCTGGCAAAACGAATGGAACAGCGAAAAGGAAGAATGTACCTTTTACCTTACTATGTTTACCGCTTATGAGGACGGTTATTCAAGAGAGGACGAGGTAAATACACAAAAATATTTTTCGCCCGAAACCTTTAAACGCTGCGCCCGCAAGGCAGGCTTTGAAACTATAAATATCTACGGCGAAAAGGATCTTTCCGCTCCCGCAGAAACAAGCGAAAAGCTGTAT
>JAGAKP010000056.1 GCA_017625615.1 Clostridia bacterium | reverse complement strand
TCGGGGTCCCCACGAAGCCGTAAGGCTTCGCGGGGTGATTGTCGGGGTCCCCACGAAGCCGTAAGGCTTCGCGGGGTGATTGTCGTGGTGATTTTTCTGTTATGCAAGCGTTGCCGCCATAACGGCTTTTATGGTGTGCATACGGTTTTCGGCCTCGTCAAAAACGATAGACTGCTTGCTTTCGAATACCTCGTCGGTAACCTCCATACAGTCGATACCGAACTTTTCGTATATTTCCTTGCCCGTAGTGGTCTTAAGATCGTGGAAAGCGGGCAGACAGTGCATAAAACGGCACTGCTCGCCTGCTGTATTCAGCAAGCTCATAGTTACGCGGTAAGGAGTGAGCTCCTCAATGCGCTCCTTCCATACCTCGTCAGGCTCACCCATAGAAACCCATACGTCGGTATATATAACGTCAGCGTTCTTTACAGCGGCTTCGGGATCGGTTATAAACTCAAGCACCGCACCCGTTTCCTTTGCGATATTCTCACATTCCTTTACAAGCTCTGCGGAAGGGAAGTATTTTTCGGGCGCGCAAGCCACGAAATGCATACCCATTTTTGCACAGCCGACCATAAGAGAGTTACCCATATTATAGCGGGCGTCACCCATATAAACCAGCTTTTTGCCTTTCAGATCACCGCAATGCTCTTTTATGGTGAGAAAATCCGCAAGTATCTGGGTGGGGTGGAATTCATTGGTAAGTCCGTTCCAGACGGGAACTCCTGCGTAGTGAGCAAGCTCTTCAACGATCTCCTGACCGAATCCGCGGTATTCGATACCGTCAAACATTCTGCCAAGCACTCTCGCAGTGTCCGCAATGCTTTCTTTTTTTCCTATCTGCGAGCCCTTGGGATCCAGATAAACGGGATGCATACCGAGATCAGCCGCCGCAACCTCAAAGGCACAGCGTGTTCTCGTGCTGGTCTTTTCAAATACGAGGGCAATGCTCTTGCCTTCACACATACGGTGGGGAATACCTGCTTTTTTCTTTGCCTTCAGCTCTGCGGAAAGCTCAAGGAGCTTGTTTATTTCTTCGGGTGTAAAATCGAGAAGCTTAAGAAAGCTTTTTCCTTTGAATTCTGTCATTACACTGTCTCCTTACATACGGATTTAATAACCTCAACCGCTTTTTCAAGCAGCTCGTCGGATATATTCAGCGCGGGAAGCAGACGCACCTTATCCTTCGCGGTAAGGCACAAAACGCCCTTTTCTATGCACTTGTTCACAATTTCCTTTGCGTTGCCCTTAACCTTAATTCCGATCATAAGTCCGAGCCCGCTGACGCCTTCAACGCCCTCTGCTCCCTCAAGAGAGGAGAAAACGTAGTTGCTCTTACGCTTTACTTCGTCAAGAAAAGGTTGGTCTAATCGGCTTATAACGCTTAATGCGCCTGCACAGCATACGGGGTTTCCACCGTAGGTGGAGCCGTGGTCTCCTGCGCCGAGAACGTATTGGACCTTCTCGCTCATAAGAGTTGCGCCTATAGGAAGACCGCCGCCCAGACCTTTTGCAGTGGACACTACGTCAGGAGTTATGCCGTACTGCATATACGCGTAAAGGCTTCCCGTGCGTCCGTTACCCGTCTGCACCTCGTCGATGATGAGGGGAATATCATTTTCCGTAGCAAGACGCTGTGCGGTAAGAATAAACTCCTTGTCAAGAGCGATAACTCCGCCTTCGCCTTGTACGATTTCCAACATAATTCCCGCGGGGTTAACCTCTTCAACGGTTTTGAAAAGCTCCTCGGAATCGTTTGCGGTAACGTAAGCAAAGCCGGGTGTAAGAGGATTAAAGTGCTTGTGGAATACGTCCTGTCCCGTTGCGGAAAGGGTAGTGAGCGTTCTTCCGTGGAAGCTGTTTTTGAGGGTGACGATGGTATAATGCCCGTCTCCCTTTTTCTCTGCGGAATATTTACGTGCAACCTTTATGGCACATTCGTTTGCTTCCGCGCCCGAGTTGGAGAAGAACACCTTTTTCATGCCTGTCTTTTCGCAAAGAGTTTTTGCGAGCAAAGCACAAGGCTCGGTATAATACAGATTGGACGTGTGCTGAAGCGTACCTAACTGTGCGGTAACTGCCTCACACCACTTTTCGTCTGCAAATCCGAAGGCGGTAACTCCGATACCCGATCCCATATCGATATACTCTTTGCCGTTGATATCGGTAACTATGCTTCCTTTACCGCTTACAAGCTCTACGGGAAATCTGCCGTAGGTGTTTGCAACGTATTCTTTATCTATGGAAATAAAACTGTTCATTTTGGCTTAGCCTTTCGTAACCATGGTGCCCGCACCTTCGTCGGTGAGAAGCTCCATAAGAATTGAATGTGGAATACGTCCGTCCATTATTACAACGTTGTTCACACCGTGATCAAGAGCGTCTATACAGCAATCTACCTTGGGTATCATACCTCCGGAGATAACCTTTTCTTCGTAGAGCTTTTTTGATTCCTCAACGGTTATCTGGGGGATAAGGGTGGAAGGATCATCCTTGTCACGAAGGATACCCGCTATATCCGTCATCATTATAAGACGCTCTGCCTCAAGTGCGCCTGCAATGCGAGCGGCGGCAGTGTCGCCGTTAATGTTGTAGGTGTTTCCGTCCTCATCGCAGGCAACGGTGGATATTACGGGAATATAACCCTTTTCGAGAAGATCGTTAACGGGCTGAATGTTTACGTTGGTGATATTACCCACGTAGCCCAAACGCTTGTCCTTGAAATCCGCTTCTATAAGTCTGCCGTCAATACCCGAAATTCCCATGGCTTTACCGCCCTTCATTTCAAGCATATTAACGAGAGTTTTGTTCACTTTACCTGCAAGTACCATCTGAACTATATCTACGGTTTCCTTGTCGGTTACACGCAAACCGTCGATAAATTCGGGCTTTTTGCCCAATTTTGCCATAGTCTCGCTTATTTCGGGACCACCGCCGTGAACGAGAACGACCTTAACGCCGATAAGCCACAGAAGAACTATATCCTCCATGACCTGCTCTTTAAGCTGTTGATTGATCATAGCGTTTCCGCCGTACTTGACAACCACACACTTACCGTTGTAACGGCGGATATAAGGCAGTGCGGCAGTAAGCACCTCGGCACGCTGTGCGTTGGAAAAAATATTATCCATTTTTCTTTTACTCCTTAAGTGCGGTAATCGCCGTTTATCTTTACGTAATCGTAGGTGAGATCACAACCCCAGGCGGATGCGGAGTATTTGCCGTCGCCAAGGGAAATAAGTATCTCTATCTCTTTTTCAAGAAGTATCTCTTTTGCCTTTTCTTCGGAGAAGGGAACACCTGCGCCGTTTTCGCAAACGCATATAGTGCCCTTTGAACTGCGGAAGCTTACGTCGATCTTTGTAACGTCAACCCTTGCACCGCTGTAGCCGATAGCGCAAAGCACGCGTCCCCAGTTGGCGTCGGCACCGAACATTGCGGATTTAAGCAGACTTGAGCAGATAACGCTCTTTGCGCATATCTTTGCGGTCTCTTCGTCGTCAGCACCCGTAGCAATACATTCCAGAAGCTTCGTTGCACCCTCGCCGTCTCCTGCGATCATTCTGCAAAGGTTAACGGTAAGTGTGTTCAACGCCTTCATAAAGACGGCAAAATCTTCGTTTTCTTCGGTAATTTCGGCGTTGCCTGCCATACCGTTTGCAAGGACGGTAACCATATCGTTGGTTGAAGTGTCACCGTCAACACTGACCATATTAAAGGTGTTCTTTATATCGGCGGATAGCGCCTTTTGAAGCATTTCGGGAGAGATGGCACAGTCGGTGGTGATAAATACCAGCATGGTAGCCATATTTGGATGGATCATACCGCTTCCCTTTGCGATACCGCCCATTCTGCACGTCTTGCCGTCTATAACGAACTCAACCGCAACCTCCTTGGCGATAGTGTCGGTAGTCATGATAGCCTCTGCGGCGTCTTTGCTTCCTTCGTAGGAAAGACCCATTTTCAGCTCCTCCATACCCTCAGCGATGGGGGTGATATCAAGAGGCTGACCGATAACGCCGGTAGAAGCAACGACTACGTCCTTTTCATTTATACCCGTAGCCTCTGCAACCAGCACGCACATTTCCTTTGCTATCTGTATACCGTTTGCGTTGCAGGTGTTTGCGTTACCGCTGTTGCAGATAACCGCCTGCGCCTTACCGTCGGAAAGATTACGCATATTAAGAAGGAGGGGCGCACCCTTTACGAGGTTCGTCGTATATACGGCGGCGGCACTTGCGGGCACGTCGCTTACTATGAGTGCAAGATCCTTTTTAGTGCGGTTTTTACGTATACCGCAGTGTATTCCGTTTGCTTTAAATCCTTTTGCGGCGCAAATACCGCCGGAAATAAGTTCCATTTTTATATATTCTCCTTATTATTCAACACAAAGTCCAGTCTTTTCGTCGACGCCCAAAAGAATATTCATATTCTGTATAGCCGCACCCGATGCACCCTTTCCGAGGTTATCGAATCTTGCGGTGAGTATCATTCTGTCGTCGTTGCCGTGTACGCTTATGCACATATCGTCTCTGCCGGAGAAAAGGGAAGCGGATAACATTCCGTTTTCGTCCTCGTTATCGTTGCAAAAGACAAGGCCGTTTTTATAATAATCGCGGTAAAAAGCGCGAATTTCATCAATGCTTGCTTTCGTATCCTTTTTAAAAATGGATACGGTGACCTCCATACCGCTGTAAAAATCAGCAACTATGGGGCAGAATACGGGCGGATTTTCAAGCCCGCACAGGTGAGCCATCTCTTTAAGATGCTTGTGCTGTTGTGTAAGTCCGTACTGTCTGGGTGCCTTTAACAGAGGAGATCTGTTTTCGTCCTCGTATTCGGCAATCATTTTCTTTCCGCCGCCCGAATATCCGGTAAGAGAAAAGCAGGAAAGGGAAACTTCTCCCTTTAAAATACCGCTTTCGGTAAGAGGCGCAACCAAAGCAATAAAACCACTGGCGTGGCAGCCGGGGTTGGCAATACGGTTACTTTCGGCAATACGCTCTCTCTGTCCCGTCAGCTCGGGGAAACCGTAGGTCCACGCAGGATCAACTCTGTGTGCGGTGGAGGTGTCGATAATTTTAACCTTTGCGTCTCCCGCAAGCGAAACCGCTTCGATAGCCGCCGCATCGGGAAGACAGAGGAAAACAATATCGGAGCTTACTATCGCTTCTTTCCTTGCGGTAGCATCCTTGCGCTTTTCCTCGGGAAGCTTTATTATATTAAGATCATTGCGGGAAGCAAGTCTTTCCGCAATACGCAGTCCCGTAGTACCGGCACTGCCGTCTATAAATACCTTCGTCATTTTTCAAGCATCTCTTTCACGTAGTTTATCTGCGCTTTTACCGAGTTTACCGAGGTTCCGCCCTCGGAAACACGCTTTTCAAGGCAGGTCATAAGGTCGATCTCGTTGTAAAGATCCTCTTCAAACAGCTCGCTGTGCTGTTTGTACACCTCCAAAGGAAGCTCCTCAAGGACGGTGTTCTTCTCTATACACAAGGCGACCAGCGTTCCCGAAATCTTGTACGCGCTTCTGAAGGGAAGTCCCTTCTTAACGAGATAATCTGCAAGGTCGGTTGCGTTTATAAATCCTTTTTGAGCGGCGCGCTTCATGTTTACCGTGTTTGCGCGCAAGGTCTCTATCATACCCGTAAACACCTTCAGACACATTATAACGGTGTCGCATGCGTCAAATACGCTTTCCTTGTCCTCCTGCATATCCTTGTTGTATGCAAGGGGAAGTCCCTTTAAGGTAGTGAGCAGAGAAATAAGATTGCCGTATACTCTGCCGGTCTTTCCTCTTACAAGCTCTGCCATATCGGGATTTTTCTTTTGAGGCATTATGGATGAGCCCGTGGTATATGCGTCCGAAAGCTCAACGAATTTGAATTCCCAGCTTGACCAGAGTATTATCTCCTCGGAAAAACGGGAAAGATGCATCATAAGTATAGCGATATCGCTCATAAGCTCGGCGCAGAAATCTCTGTCCGAAACGCCGTCAAGACTGTTGAGACAAATACCGTCAAAGCCGAGATTTTCAGCCTCGTACCGTCTGTCGGTGTTATAGGTGGTGCCTGCAAGAGCACAACAGCCGATAGGGGAAAGGTTCATTCTTTTTCTGCAATCCGCAAGTCTGTCCACGTCACGGAGAAGCATCATTGCGTACGCCATAAGATGATGACCGAAGGTAACGGGCTGTGCTCTCTGCAGATGAGTATAGCCGGGCATAATGGCGTCCTTGTATTGATCAGCCTTGTCGGTAATAACGCCTATAAGCTTTTTTGCAAGCTCCGTAATTGTATCGGTCTCCTCACGGAGATACATACGTATGTCAAGGGCAACCTGATCGTTACGGCTTCTTGCGGTGTGAAGCCTTTTACCTACGTCACCGATACGCTCCGTCAGCACCTGCTCAACGAACATGTGTATGTCTTCACATTCCATATCGATAGGCAGCTCACCGCTTTCTATATCGGCAAGTATTCCCTCAAGTCCCGCTACAAGGCTTTCGGCATCGCCTTCGCTAATAATACCTTGCTTTGCAAGCATTTGGGCGTGAACCATGCTTCCGGTAATATCCTGCTTGTACATTCTGCTGTCAAAGCTTATGGATGAATTGAAATCATCAGCTATTTTTTCGGTTACGCCGTCAGTTCTTCCGGCCCACATCTTTGCCATAATCGGTGCTCCTTACAGAAAAATATTTCCGTTACATACGCCAAATACCGGCTGACCGCAAAAGGACGGTCATCCGGTATCCGTTTTATTTTCTTGATATAATTATTTGCCGTCTACCATTGCCTGAACCTTTATGGGAAGACCGTAAAGGTTTATAAATCCGGTAGCATCAGTCTGATCGTAATCGCTTTCGCCGAAGGTAGCGATCTCCTCGCTGTAGAGGGAGTAGTCGCTCCAAACGCCTGCGTTGATCATATTGCCCTTATAAAGCTTAAGCTTGACCTTACCGGTAACGCGTTCCTGAGTCTTGTCAACGAAAGCGGAAAGTGCCTCTCGGAGAGGGGTAAACCACTGACCGTTGTAAACCAGCTCTGCAAAGGTGATGGAAAGACGCTGCTTTTCGTGAAGAGTCATTTTGTCAAGACAGATGCTCTCAAGCACGCTGTGAGCCTTGTAGAGGATGGTTCCGCCGGGAGTCTCGTATACGCCGCGGCATTTCATACCGACGAGACGGTTTTCAACGATATCGATAATACCGATACCGTTCTTTCCGCCGATCTCGTTAAGCTTGAGAATAATATTCTTCGCACTCATCTTTTCGCCGTTAAGAGCAACGGGAATGCCCTGCTCGAAATCGAGAGTGATGTATGTGGGTTCATCGGGAGCCTTAAGAGGGGAAACGCCCATTTCAAGGAAGCCTTCCTTTTCGTACATAGGCTCGTTGCCGGTGTCCTCTAAGTCCATACCCTCGTGGGAAAGGTGCCAGAGGTTCTTGTCCTTGGAGTAGTTGGTCTCGCGGTTTATCTTAAGGGGAATATCGTGCGCTTCCGCATATTCGATCTCCTCCTCGCGGGATTTGATATCCCATTCACGCCAGGGAGCGATAATAGGCATATTGGGGCAGAAGTGCTTAAGTGCAAGCTCGAAGCGAACCTGATCGTTGCCCTTACCGGTACAGCCGTGAGCGATAGCGTCTGCATTTTCTTTTATAGCGATTTCTGCAAGACCCTTTGCAATGCAGGGACGTGCGTGGCTGGTGCCGAGGAGATATTCCTCGTAAACTGCGCCTGCCTTCATGGTGGGAATAATGTATTCGTCAACGTATTCGTCGGTCTGGTCAAGAACGTAAAGCTTGGAAGCGCCGGTCTTAAGAGCCTTTTCCTCAAGTCCCTCCAGCTCGTCAGCCTGTCCTACGTTACCGGAAACTGCGATAACCTCGCAGTTGTTGTAGTTCTCCTTAAGCCAAGGAATAATTATAGATGTATCAAGTCCGCCGGAATAGGCAAGGACTACTTTTTTAATATTCTCCTTGTTCATTTATATGTTCCTCCTGAAAATTAATCACAATTTGTGAAATATTATACAACCAAAGGTTTGGTTTGTCAATAATAATGAAATAATCATCTGTTTTTTTACTTTTTTTATACAGCGGAGCCCTTTTTTCGCCGTACATTTATGCAATTGCACAAAAAATATTCTTCTTTGAATCGGACAACTGCTTTGCGTTATCTCAAGCCCTTTAAAATCGTCTTTTTATCATCGCTTATTCTGTAGCTTTCCACCGCCTTCTGTATTGCCTTGGCGTGGGTAAAATCATCCAAAGTGCGGTTTTCTATATAGGGCAAGGTGTCTTCGTATTGCTTTGCCAGCGCTGTTGCAAAATACCAGGCTCTCATCATATTAACGTAGTATTCATCGGATTTTATTTCTGCCACAGTCTTGAGATATTCGGGTAAAAAATCCTCGTTAAGAAAGTGTACCATAAGCATTCCGATACCGTAGCGAACCGTGTAGGTATGCTCGGAATTTATCCAATCGTATAAGTAGGGCAAAAGCCTATTTTTGTTTTTGTAAAAGCACTTGGGCCGCATACCGTCACAGGTTGCCCAGTTATCTATATAGGGCAAAAATCGCTCGGTCTCCTGCAGGCATTCTTCAAAATCCGTTATTCTTTCAATGATAAATGCGTGCAGATTATTCTCTTCGTAATACCCGTGAGGAAGGTAAAGTAAAAATTTCTTTATATTTTCGTCTTTACCGTATTTTTTCGCCATTTTTCGCACCGTGGGAGTGCGCACGCCTAAAACGGCGCTTTTGTCAACCGTCGGCATTAGGGAGCATTGAAAGGCTTTGTATTTTTCTTCCGCCTTTGCGAATAATTCATCTCTTATCCTGTTATTTATATCGACCATCGGATTTTCACCTCTTTTACGGAATTATACCATTTAAACCGCCTTTTCGCAATCAGACGATTGATTTTTTTGTAAAATACTGTTAATATACGGTAAAAGTTTATTTTCAGTTTAGTTTACCGTAGTATTATAAACGTATTAACATGGGGAGGCGTTTGTATATGTTTCATATTCTCGTTGTCGACGATGATAAAAACACCCGTCTGTTTTTAAAGACCGTGCTTGAAAATGCAAAATATAACGTTACCACCGCTTCAAACGGTAAAGAAGCGCTCTCCGTGCTTGACTGCACCCATATAGACCTCGTGATCCTTGATATAATGATGCCGGAAATGGACGGCTACCGTTTTACCGAAATACTACGCGAGAGCAACAATTCTCTTCCCGTGCTTATGGTTTCCGCAAAGCAGCAGCCCGAGGATAAAAAACGCGGATTTCTCGTGGGCACCGACGATTATATGACAAAGCCCATCGATGAGGAGGAGATGCTCCTTCGCATAAAGGCGCTTCTACGCCGCGCGCAGATCGTCAGTGAGCGCAAGATCACTGTCGGAAACGTGGTGTTGGATTACGATTCCTATACCGTCAAGGGCAACGGTGAGGTCATAGAATTGCCTCAAAAGGAATTTTTATTGCTGTATAAATTACTTTCCTATCCCGGTAAGATATTCACCCGTATTCAGCTGATGGACGAAATATGGGGAACGGACAGTGATACGGGCTGGGAAACCGTAACGGTGCATATCGGAAGACTGCGTAAACGCTTTGAGGGCTGGCAGGAGTTTGAGATCGAATCCGTCCGCGGACTCGGATACAAGGCGGTGAAAAAGGTATGAAGCGAGTAAAAGGCAATTCCCGTTTTGCACTTACCATACTGCTGTCCATTCTCGTTTTTCTCATATTCTTTTTGTCCCTCGTCCTCGTCAACGTGGTAATTCTTATTTTTATTGCAACGGGACTATATAAACCCGAATTGTACGGCTACAGCGGTATCACAATGTTTATGGTAACCACCAGCGTTGCCAGCCTTGTTGTAGGTGCAATAATGTCCGCATTTATCGTGCGTATTCCCCTCAAGCCCATTAATCGGCTTATACAAGGACTTGATATGCTTGCTTCCGGAGATTATTCTACGCGACTTAAGCCCTTGGGAATACTCAAAAACTTCCCGCTTTTCGTAAAGCTTACGGATTCCTTCAATACTCTTGCGGAGGAGCTTGAAAATACCGAAATGCTCCGCTCCGATTTTATAAACAACTTTTCCCACGAATTCAAAACTCCAATCGTTTCCGTTGCGGGCTTTGCAAAGCTTATAAGAAAAGGCAATCTGACCGATGAACAAAAGGATGAATACCTTTCGGTTATCGAGGAAGAGTCTCTTCGTCTTTCGGGACTTGCCACCAACGTGCTCAATCTTACCAAGCTTGAAAGCTGTAATATTCTCACTAACGTATCGACCTATAATCTTTCGGAGCAATTGAGAATATGCATACTGATGCTCGAGGAAAAATGGTCTGCCAAGGACGTGGAGTTTAAGCTGGACTTCCGTGAGCACACCGTTACCGCCGATCAGGAAATGCTTGCGCAGGTATGGATAAACCTTATCGACAACGCAGTAAAATTTTCCACCGAGGGAAGCGTGGTTGAGATAAACATAAAGACGGACGAGGAATATATCTACGTTTCCGTAATAAATTCAGGCTCCTTTATCCCCGAGGATAAGCGTGAGCGTATTTTTAATAAGTTTTATCAATCCGACGAATCCCATAGTTCGGAAGGAAACGGCGTGGGACTTGCAATAGTCAAGCGCGCGGTACAGCTTCACCGCGGCGAGGTGACGGTCAATTGTGAAAAAAATTTGACCATGTTCACAGTTAAGTTACCAAAATAACAAAAATTAAACGATTTTTTCCTTTTCAGGTTTATTTTCGGTTTAGAAACTGAGCATAATATTACAGTATACCGAAAAAGCAAAGGAAGAAATCAAGTTTTGAACGAAGTCAAAAAACCAAAAAAATCACTTACTTTTTATTACGTCATAGCAATTGTTATACTGTTTCTCTTTAACCTCATTGCAATGCCCAACATATCAGAGGGAAAGATCGTAGAGGTAGACTACGGCAAGTTTATGTCTATGACCGCGGAAGGCGATATCGGCAAGGTGGAGATACAGACCAACCGAATCCTTTTTACAGATAAAGCCGAAAAAAACGTATATAAAACGGGTATTCTCGATGATCCCACTCTTATCGAGCGCCTCCACGAGGCGGGAGCCGTTTTTTCGGGCGAGATAATAGAAGAGACCTCTCCCATTTTAAGCTTCGTTTTGTCCTGGGTATTTCCCGTGCTGTTTATGATAATACTCGGAAATATCATTTCCCGCGTGTTTATGAAAAAAGCGGGCGGCAACAATTCTATGATGTTCAATATGGGAAAAAGCAACGCCAAGGTTTACGTCCGTTCCTCGGACGGTATCAAGTTTTCCGACGTTGCCGGTGAGGACGAGGCGAAGGAAAGCCTTGCTGAGGTAGTGGATTACCTTCACAACCCGCAAAAATATACCGAGATAGGCGCCTCAATGCCCAAGGGCATACTTCTCGTGGGTCCTCCCGGTACAGGTAAGACAATGCTTGCAAAGGCTGTAGCGGGCGAAGCAAACGTGCCATTCTTCTCTATGTCGGGCTCGGAATTCGTTGAAATGTTCGTTGGTATGGGTGCTTCCAAGGTGCGAGACCTCTTTAAGCAGGCAAAGGAAAAAGCGCCTTGTATCGTATTTATCGACGAAATAGACGCTATCGGACAAAAGCGCGACGGACGCCTCGGCGGTAATGACGAGAGGGAACAGACCTTGAATCAGCTTTTGACGGAAATGGACGGCTTTCAGGGCAACAACGGAGTTATCATTCTTGCGGCAACTAACCGTCCCGAAACGCTTGATCCTGCGCTGACCCGTCCCGGCAGATTTGACAGGCGCGTTCCCGTCGAGCTTCCGGACCTTAAGGGCAGGGAAGAGATACTGAAGGTACACGCACGCAAGATCAAAACCGAGGATAACGTTGATTTTCTTGCGGTGGCGAGAATGGCTTCGGGTGCATCGGGTGCAGAGCTTGCAAATATAGTAAACGAAGCGGCACTCCGCGCTGTCAGAGACGGCAGAAAGACCGTATCGCAAGCGGATCTTGAAGAAAGCATAGAAGTAGTTATCGCGGGCTACCAAAAGAAAAACGCCATTCTTACGGATAAAGAAAAAATGCTTGTCGCCTATCACGAAATAGGCCACGCGTTGGTTGCGGCAAAGCAAAAGAATACCGCACCCGTCCAAAAAATAACTATAGTTCCCCGCACCTCGGGCGCATTGGGTTACACTATGCAGACTGAGGAAAACAATAAATATCTGCTTACTAAAGCGGAGCTTGAAAACAAAATAGCCACCCTCACGGGCGGACGTGCGGCAGAATATCTTATGGCGGGCACCGTGACCACGGGCGCTTCCAACGATATCGAGCAGGCAACCAAGCTTGCCCGCGCAATGGTCACACGCTTCGGTATGACGGAAAAATTCGGTATGGTAGCACTTGAGACCGAAAGCAACCGTTATCTCGGCGGCGATACGGCTTCCGCTTGCTCTGCGGAAACCCTTTCCGACGTTGACGGACTTGTGGTGGATATAATAAAGACTCAATACCAAAAAGCCCTCGATATTCTTACTGAAAACCGCGAAAAGCTCCACGAGCTGGCAGTTTTTCTTTACCGCAACGAAACCATAAGCGGCAAGGAATTTACGGAAATATTAAACGAATAAAAAACCTTTTGGCGCAAGAGGAATATAATGAACAGGATATTTAAAAAAGACCAGATATTTACACTTCCCAATCTTTTGAGCGTAATACGCCTTATGCTTATTCCGCTTATAGTTTATCTGTACTGCTTTAAAAAGCTGTACGGAGAAGCCGTGATGTTTATAATCCTATCGGGAGCTACCGATATAGTTGACGGATTTATAGCGCGGAAATTCAATATGATATCCGATTTCGGCAAGATATTGGACCCTATTGCGGATAAGCTTACGCAGGTCACCGTTATCTTTTGCCTTGCAACCCGTTTTACCGAGCTTTGGCTTCTGGTCGGTATGTTTATTGCCAAGGAGCTGGTAATGATGATAATGGGAATGGCAGCCATCAAAAAGCTGGATTCGGTAAACAGCGCAAAGTGGTACGGAAAAGCCAATACCGTTATCCTTTACGCCGCAATGATACTGTTTATTATATTTCCCGATATGCCGCCCTACTGCTCATACGCATTGTTTATTATCTGCGCGGCATCTCTCGTATTAAGCCTCGGGCTGTACGTCCATTTTTATTACCGCTTGTTTTTAAAGGAAAAAGAGCTTTCGAGCCAAAATAATAAATAATTTTTTACCCTATAAGGAGAACCTATAATGCTTGAACTAAAAAAAATACGAAAGGAATATTCTGCGGGCGACACCACGGTCTACGCACTCCGCGGCATAGATCTTCAGTTCCGCGACTGTGAATTCGTTTCCATATTGGGTCCCTCGGGCTGCGGCAAGACCACCATGCTCAACATCATCGGCGGCTTGGACAGATATACCGACGGCGACCTGTATATAAACGGAAAGAGCACCAAGTATTTTCGCGACCGTGATTGGGATACATACCGTAACCATTCCATCGGCTTCGTATTCCAGAGCTATAACCTTATTCCTCATCAGACCGTGCTTCAGAACGTAGAGCTTGCACTGTCTCTTTCCGGCGTATCCAAAAGAGAGCGCCGCAAGAGAGCCAAGGAAGCCCTTGAGCGCGTCGGACTCGGTGAGCAGTTGAAGAAAAAGCCTGGCGAAATGTCGGGCGGTCAGATGCAGCGTGTTGCCATAGCACGTGCTATTGTAAATAACCCCGATATAATCCTTGCAGACGAGCCAACGGGAGCTTTAGACACCGAAACCAGCGTGCAGGTAATGGAAATACTCAAGGAGATCTCCCGTGACCGCCTCGTAATAATGGTTACCCACAATCCCGACCTTGCCGAGACTTATTCCACCCGTATCATCAAGATGGTCGACGGTACCATTACAGGCGACTCCGCACCCCTTACCGCAGAGGAATTGGACAGAGAGCGTCTTAAGGAAAAGGCGATCTCGGGCAAGAGAACCGCAAAGAAGCCTTCTCTTTCATACGGCACCGCATTCGGGCTTTCACTTAAAAACCTTATCAGCAAAAAGGGACGTACCGTACTTACCTCCTTTGCGGGAAGTATCGGTATCATAGGTATTGCGCTGATCTACGCCGTTTCCCACGGTATGACTGCGTATATAGACACCGTTCAGGAGGAGACCTTGTCCTCATACCCGCTGACGATAGAAGCACAGCATCTTGATATGAGCACACTTCTCGCCACCTTTATCGGTCAGGCTGAATCGGTAGATGACCATGAAAAGGACGCCGTTTACCAAAAGGCAATGATGGCGGCTATGATAAACGCCCTCAACACCACCGAAGCCACCGAGAACGACCTTAAGGCATTCAAGAAATATATCGAAAAGGAAATTTCCGAAAACTCCGATAACGAAAAGCTTAAGGAAGCTCTGAACGGTATTCAGTATACCTACAATCTCAACCTTCTCGTATACACCAAGGACGAGAAGGGAAATATAGTCCATTCCGATACGCAGGCGCTCCTTCAGGAGATCTTGCTTGAAAGCTTCGGTATGGATATGTCCTCTATGATGGGCGGCAACGCGCTTTCCGGCTCCGCAATGTTTTCGGGAATGTCCACAATGCCTACGGGCGTGTCCCTCTGGCAGGAAATGCTTCCCGGCGAAAAGGGTAAGCTTGTAAGCGACCTCGTTGAAAAGCAGTACGATCTCGTATACGGCACCTGGCCTACGGAGTATAACGAGGTAGTCTTGGTTCTCGACGAAAACAACGAGCTTGACGAAATGACGCTTTACGCTCTCGGGCTTACAACCAAGGAGGACGTTGAAAAGGTCGTTGATGCAGTACTCAACGGCACAGAACTGGAAATAACAACCAATAAATGGACCTACGAAGAGATCTGCGATATGGAATTCCGTACCGTTTTGAATTCCTCTTGCTATTCCATTGATAAGGAAACGGGAATGTATATCGACCTCCGCGATACCGATGCGGGACTTCGTTATCTCTATGATAACGGTATTCCCATAAAGGTTTCGGGAATCATACGTCCCAACGAGGATTCTATTTCTCAGATGCTTACCGGAGCGATCTGCTACACAAGCGAGCTTACCGAGTACGTTATAGATCAGGGACTTAAGTCCGATGCGGTTATTCTTCAGCTTGCAGACCCCGCGACCGATATCTTTACGGGACTTCCCTTTAAGGAAGCCACCGCAAATATGTCCGCAGAAGACAAGGAACAGCTTTTCCGCGACCATATAAAAACTCTTGATGAGACAGGCAAAGCAAAGGCGTACGTTTCCATTATGTCTATTCCCTCGGATACCGAGGTTGATCTGGCAGTCAACGCTATGCTGGAATCCATGACAGTAGAGGATATGCGTACCAACCTTATTAACGCCCTTGCACAGCAAATGGGTATGAAGGTGGAGGACGTTGCCGCCTATATCGAAGCAATGACCGACGAAGAGATTCGCGAAATCGTGTATACCATGATGGTAGAGCAGTATATCGCACAGTACGCCGCTCAGGTTCAGGCACAGCTTTCCGCATACGAGCCTGCACAGCTTGCCGCTCTTCTCGATGACGCTCTTCCCAATTACACCACCTCTCAGTGTGCGGATTATTACGATGCAGTTCTTGAGTTTTCCGATTCCGATTACGAAACCAATCTTATAAAGCTCGGCTACGTAGATATCGAAACTCCCTCCACCGTAAACCTTTACGCATCCTCTTTTGAAAATAAGGATATTATAGAGGATGCTATTACAAAGTACAACGACGGCGTTGACGATCTTCAGAAGATCGCATACACCGATTATGTAGGACTTATGATGTCTTCCATAACCACCATTATAAACGCTATCACCTACGTGCTTATCGCCTTCGTTGCGGTTTCTCTTATAGTTTCATCTATAATGATCGGTGTTATCACCCTTATTTCCGTTCAGGAGCGCACCAAGGAGATCGGTATTCTCCGCGCACTGGGCGCATCCAAGCGTAACGTATCCTCTATGTTCAACGCTGAGACCGTTATCATCGGCTTTGCGTCGGGCTTGGTAGGTGTCGTCGTAACTTATCTGCTGTGCATACCCATAAATATGCTCCTGCACCATCTTACGGGTATCGGCAACCTCAGCGCACAGCTTCCTGTCATAACTGCGGTAATACTTGTTGCTATAAGCGTTGTTCTCACAATGTTCTCGGGTATAATCCCCTCCAAAAGTGCCGCACGTAAGGATCCCGTAGTGGCTCTCCGTACCGAATAATTTATTGCGAGACTCCCGTTAAAAGGAGTCTCGTTGACTTTTTTATTCAATTGGTGTATACTTCCGAAAAGGAGAGGGTAAATATGAACTGTAAAGCCGTAATAACCGATCTCGACAGAACTCTTTTGCGTACGGATAAAACTCTGTCAGACTATACTGCAAAGGTGCTCCGCAGGGTAAAAGAAAAGGATATCAAAATCATTGCCGCAACGGCGCGGCCAAAAAGAAGCGTAATTGAATATAACGATACGGTAGGCTTCGATGCGCTTGTTTGTCTCAACGGTGCGGAAATAATTTGCGGTGACACACAAGAAGAGCGTTGTATTCCTCACAACGTCGCCGAGAAGCTTCTCAAAGACGTGTGCGCAACCGGTGAATACGTGATATCAGCGGAAATAAGCGGCGTTTTGTATGCAAACGCTGTGTTTCCCCAGTGGGAATCGGTTCTTTATACGGATTTCCCCTTACTTCCGAAGGGGAGCATACACAAGCTTATATTCAGTTATTCCGACGAAGCTCTGAACGTTATTCGTAACGCCCTTCCCGATTCTCTGTATTGCACAGTTGCCAACAAGCAGCTTATACAAATAATGAATAAAAAGGCAACAAAGCTTAACGGCATCAGCAAAGTACTTAATACCTTTAAAATAAGCCCCGAAGAAGCTATTTTCTTCGGTGACGATAACGACGATCTTGAAGCGATCAAAACGTGCGGTATCGGAGTTGCCGTGCAAAACGCCATACCCGAAGTCAAAGCCGCTGCAGACGTTGTGATCGGTGCGAACGATAATGATTCCGTTGCAGAGTTTCTGCTCAACTTTTTCTTTAATGATATGAATTCACAATAACCGTTAAATTTCCCGAAAGTTTTTTCGGGATTTTTTATTTTTCTGCGCGAAAAACAAATATCATTTCCGTTATATGACTCGGACGATCAAAAGAATGAAAAAAGCGTGCAAAAGAAAGTAATCCCTGCCGCGAAAAAGCCACCGCTCCACAGTTTAATATTATGGACGGAAAAAGAAAACTCAAAGTGAAAGAAAGGAAAAAGGAAATGACAAAGCATCATTCTGCAAACGAAACGTTATCACAACAGTACCTCTTAAAGAAGAATCAAGTCTATATTTTCGGTGTTATCGAAACGGGGATGGCGGCAAATGTCATTCCTCAGCTCCACTATATCGACCAGAAGATGATAGACGATAATCTTCCCGAGGAGGAACGCGTACTCACTCTTCTTATCAACAGCCCCGGCGGCTCCGTAAGCGACGGACTTGCAATTTACGATACCATCAACTCCTTGAATTGCGAGGTCAGAACCATCTGCGTAGGTCTGGCGGCTTCTATGGGTGCCTTTCTGCTGTCCTCGGGCAGTAAGGGAAAGCGACTTGCCCTTCCCAACAGCGAAATACTTATTCATCAGCCCTTGGGCGGTGCACAGGGTCAGGCATCGGATATTATAATCGCCGCAAAGCACATAGAGCATACAAGAAAAACACTAAATTCAATTCTCGCTATGAACACGGGAAAGACTGTAAAGCAAATAGCCCGTGACACCGACCGCGATTACACAATGACAGCCAAGGAGGCGTTGGAATACGGTATTATCGACGGAATACTGTATCCCAAAAATATCAAAGCATTGGGAGGTAAGTAATTATGAAAAAGCTTAACGAACAACTTTTGTCCGATTTTCTCACACGCTATTACCTTTTGGAATCGGTATGCGGTTCTCTCCTTTCCGCAGAACAAAAAAGTGAGATATACTTCACGCTTGCAAAGCTTTTCTGCTTGCCCGAGTGTGACGAGCTTAACGAATACTATAACGAATCCGATCTTCCTCATTACGTGGAAATAAAGGACGTTGCATCCTACGAGCGCTTTTGCAGAACTCTTGAGTTTGCCGAAAAGAGTGGTCAGGAATTAAATATTACCGAATGCGACAGAATAATTCTTGCACAGAAGCGCAAGGCGATGTCCATAAGAAACAGCATCTTCAAGCAGGGGATGAACACTACCGCGGACAGCGTTTACAGCACCCTTCTGGATATGTCGGTTCACGGCAGTATCGAGGCAATGGGCTTGCTTTCCTATATGGAATACCACGGTATTTGCACCTGCAAGGACACGGTCGGCGCGGTAAAGCGTATGCGTGTCTGTGCCCGCTGGAACGATCTTTTCGGCAATCTGTTCGGCTTGGAATACGATAAAGAAAACGCCGACGAATATCTGTGCAGGCTCAACACCGTGCTTTCAGGCGAAGGACGCAGATCTGCGATGAAGCAGATATGCAAGTCCAAGAAAGTAAAGCTCCCCGATACGACGGACTCCGTAGCCCGTATTATTGAAAAAGCCTTCGGCTTCGGCACGGTCCACCGCGGACTGTATGACCGCAGCTTTGCACAGATCGCCTTTTCTTCAGTTATCTCCAACGAGGATAAGGCACGTATACTTCATAATAATCCCAAGGAAGTCATTGCCGCAATGAATACGCTCCCCTTTAACTGCAAGAGGGAAGGCACACTTGGATTCAATAGCGCCGTATGCGATTCCTTGCCCATAGACCGTGGCGAAGAAGCTAAAAAGATCGCACGCAATCTGGCGGTAGCGGCTTCTTGTCCCGATACCGTCTATATGCCGCTCCTTATAGTTTCCTCCGACCCGTTCGTTTCCGAAATGTACCGCGAAATGATCAGAGCGGGAATAAAGGGCTGTCCCGTCGCGGAGATCGACGCGGCTACTCTTAACGACAGAGACTTCTTCAACGGTAAGGAAAACGTATTTTTACGTACCATTTCCGCCACCAAGGCAATAAATACCGTATTCATCGTTAAAAACTGCGAAGCGTTGTCTGAGGAACAGCTTTCCGCGTTGCTTCAGCTTCTGGATAACGAAAACAAAAAGAGCTTCAAGCTCTTTGACCCGCCCGTATCCTTCGATCTTTCGGGAATGACCTTCGTTCTCTTTGCGGGCACCCGTAACGGTGCGGTTTATACCCTTTCCGAAAGATGCGAGACCCTGTGGGCAGAAAGCGTATCCTCCTCCGAAAAGGCAACGGTAATAGATACCATACTCGAAGCCGGTGCAAAGGATTTCGATTTCAAGGAATTGACTATCGAGGATACCGCCAGAGATTATCTCGTATCTTATAACGCTCTGCAGGTAAGCAGAATTATCGACGGAGTTCTCCGTAACGCCGTCTTCGAAAAAACCTCTCTTGTTACTCTTGAAATGATCAAAAGAGTATGCAAGGAAAGAAATATCACCTTGTGCAAGCAAGGCTTTGGTTATACCGGAGGTGCCAACTATGCGTAATATCGATCTTTTTAAAAACTATGAAAATGCCAAGCTATATAACGTATCCGAATACCGCGAGCGTCATCAGGGACAGACCTACGGATACGGGGATATCGGTAAGCAGGACATAAACGGTATCCCCATCTGTGTCACCCGCAATCAAAAGGGTACTCTTGACGTCACCTTTATTCCCGATACCCATCTTCTTGCCATCGGCGCCACCCGAAGCGGAAAGACCACCGGCTACGTAGTGCCTACGATTAACGTGCTTCTAAATAAAAAGAACAAGCCGGGAATGGTCATAAGCGACCCAAAGCAGGAGCTTTATACCGCAAACGCAAAAAAATTCGAGGATGCGGGCTACAAGGTAATTCTTCTGGATTTTACCGATTATACTCACAGCGATTGCTGGAATCCGCTGACCAAGTATTATCATTTTTATCAGAAGTATCTTAACGTAGAAAAGGAAGTCGAGCTCGTCGAAACGGAAAAGGGCTTCAGAAACCGTTTTCGCGGAGTCATCTACGAGGATCAGGCAGAGCTTGACCGTGATATTACCGAAATAAAAGAGGGGTATCTTGATGAGGTTGAAAAGGGTATCACGGGTCTTTCTCTTTCCATCATTCCGCGCGGTGACGTAAGGGATCCCTTTTGGGACGATTCTGCCCGCGACTTGCTGTGCGCCATACTTTACGGTATGCTCGAGGACAGTGAAAGCGGGGAAATAACCGAATACAATTTCTCCTTTGATACGCTTATGCGCATTTTCGATTCCTTCTCGGATACAGAGCCCATTTACGATTGCGGCTATTTTACTTCAAGAAAGCTTGAGACCTCAAAGGCGTACCGCCTTGCCAATAAATGCATTATCGAGCAGGCGGCAAATACCAGACGCTGTATCTCCTCTGCCTTCGCGGCAAAAATGAGTAAATTCCGCGATACCTGCGTGCGCCGTATTACAAGCACCAATACCTTCGATATCGGTGATTTTGATAACGAGACTCCCACTGCGGTCTTTATCTCCTATAAGGACGAGGAAGGCTTGCATTACGAGGTCATCAGTATGTTTCTTAGCAATCTGTACACCGAGCTAATCGCTTTGGCGCGCAAAAAGGGCTCCCGTCTTAACCGTCCCTTTTATTTCCTGCTTGATGAATTCGGAAATTTACCCAAGTTCAATGATTTCGATAAAGTTATATCCGCTTGCGGCGGAAGAAACATCTGGTTTTTGCTGATACTTCAGTCGTATGCACAGCTAATAACATATACGGAAACGAAACTGCGCAGATCATCAAGGATAACCTGAACACCCACGTTTTCTTCGGAACGAATAACCCGGAAACCAAGAGAGAATTTTCCGAGGAATGCGGAAAAAAGACTATAATTTCTCCCACCTCCGCTTTGAACGGAAGCGGAGAGTACATTGAAAAATACGATAAGGACGTGGTTGCACTCGTGCCGGTAAGTGATCTTACCCACATCAACCCCGGCGAATGTATCGTCACACAAATGAATGAGGATGTTTTTTGGTCAAGAATTGAAAGATGCTACACCTGTCCCGAATTCGATTCGGACAACTCTCTGCCTGCCCAGCGCAAGCAGCTTCTCAAATTCTCTGACCCCAAGTACACTTACGTTGTCAAGAAAAAAGAGAAAAAGCCTTCGCTAAGGCGAAATCCCTTTGATTTTGACGATTGATCCCTCCGCCGACTGCAGCCTTCCGACTGCAGCCGCTTGACGGCGGGAAAAATTAGAGTTATAATATAAAGAAAGCGAAGTTTACTTACGTACAATGAATTTAATAAAAAAACATTCCTCATATACAGGAGATAAAAATGAATCATTTAACGGTTGACGAAATTATAAATTTCGTCTCTTCAGATAAGCTTGATGTTGATTCCGTTGCAAATGCCGTCAGAGTCAATACCCATATCCGCTCCTGCGGAGAATGTATGAGCAAGGTGCGTGCTTACCAAGCCGTTTACGGTGAATTATTTAATATTTGCAATAAGCAGTACCGAAGAGGCTTGCGTATGAAAAACGATTCGTTACACGCAGCAAAAGAAAAGAAAGTATATTCACTTTGCTTAACAGAAAAATACGGTAGATAAGAAAAACGGAGCAGCAGTATGACCTTTATAGAATTTTTCGACAAAACGTCAGTGGAAAATCTTTGCGCATGCCTTACGAGCCCGCCTGAAAGAATGATACTTATCGGCGATAAGATAAAGCATCTTTTGAACCACGCAGAACGGTACCAAAGGGTATTTGAGGAGCGCGGCTACAGCGTTGAGATAATTTGCAAGACGTTAAACAGAAACAATCTGCAGGGTATCGTTTCTTACCTTTCCGAAATCGTGGAGACCTACGAAAACTGCGCTTTCGGTCTTACGGGCGGTGACGATCTGTTTTTAACAGCCGCAGGTATAGTTTACGAAAGATACAAGCATAAGGGCATACAGCTTCACCGCTTCAATATACGCAATAACACCGTGTACGATTGCGACAGCGACGGAAACTCTCTTACGGTAAACGAAAATACCTTTTTGTCCGTTTCCGAAAATATACGTATATACGGCGGCGATATTATCTACGGCGACGGTGCCACCGTAAATTGGGAAATAGATGCGGATTTTGCAAATGATATACGCAAGATATGGGATATCTGCAAAAAAGACGTAAAAAAATGGAATACTGCAATAAACGGCGGTGACGTTCGTTCGTCGGTCTTTGCATCCCTTGAGCGAGCAAGCCTGCTGAAAAGAGACGGATACCGTATCGTCTATAAAAGCGACCGGGTAAAAAGATGTCTGACAAAGGCAGGTCTTGCTCTGGAAATGATAATTTTCATTGCGGGCATACAGGCAACCGATCCCGAAGGAAATCCCATCTATAATGACGTTATGAACGGCGTTTGTATTGATTGGGACGGAAAAACGGATAACGGCAAGTACGATACCAAGAACGAGATCGACGTTATGATGATGCACGGTATGCAGCCCGTGTTTATCTCCTGCAAAAACGGCTCTGTTGAGACCGAGGAGCTTTACAAGCTTAACTCGGTGGCAGAAAAATTCGGCGGTCAGTATGCAAAAAAGATACTGGTCGCCACCGCGCTGGACAAAATGGGTGAATCCGGCTCATATTTCAGACAGCGTGCAAAGGATATGAATATACGAATAATAGAAGGTCTTCAGGATGCGTCCTACGAAGAGCTTCAGAAAACAGTAAATGGCTTTTGGTGTAACTGATCATAATTGATAACTGCTTTGTACCGAAGGCGCTTACAGAGCGGGAAAAAGTGCTTTTTAAAGTTTCCGCTCTTTATTTTTTGAAACGGTTATTTAAAAAAAACGTTGGAGGTGCTATAATGAAAAACGATATTAAACTGTTAAATAACAAGGAACGCCTTTCCGTTCCCGAAATTCAGGCGTATATGAAGTGCGATTATACTGCCGCCAAAAAGTATCTTCATTTCTGTGTAGAGGAAGGACTGGTGTCCGACGAACCGATGGGATTATATTACCCTGTGAATTTTCGTACCGTAAATCCCGCAACGCTTACTCCCGAGCAGGTGGATTTTATCGGCACCCTTATTTCTGCCGACGAGCTCAGCCTGATCGCAGCTCTTAAGCGAAAGGAAAGGATAAAGCTAAGCGAACGCCCCGAGATCCAAAGCTCACCCCAAGACTATAACTGTGTGCTTTCGCAGGGGCTCGTCCACCGCTTCGGCGAATGGTACTATCTTTCTATAACCAAGGAAAGCGCTGAAAAGCTGCTTGAGGCTCCTACCGACGATCTGGACGATGAGCTGATCCTTTACGTCGCCCGTCCTATCGTTACGTATTGCCTTGAAAAGGGCAAGTATCCCATGGAATTTCTTTCAAACGGATTTTTACCCGATTCATGCAGAGGATACATTGAAAGAGGATATTCCCACTTTTCCCGCCTTGGCAAAAAGCCCAATTATACCAAAAAGCTTCCCAAGCTTAAAAACAAAAATGTTTTGAAGTTTGAGCTTATAGAAGCATTTATAGGTACTTACGATTACGATACCAAGCAGGAGTATGAGGACGAAGCGCAAATACAGCTCTCCGCTCTGGAAGCAGAGGAGGCCTTTCCCGAAATATTCAAGGAAGCCGCCCGTGATGCTGTAAACGAGATCTGCAACGAGCTTACTTACAGCAATATAAGAGAGATCCGCAGGATCATCAAGGGCTCGTGACGAAGGAGGAATACACGTGAGTGAAAAAAGAAAGCTGTTCGTTGTATCCGATATTCACGGCCACGCAACTCTTTTAAAGCGGGCGTTGAACGAGGCGGGCTTTGATCCCAACGACCCGAACCACCTTTTTGTCGGTTGCGGCGATTATTTCGATAGAGGGACCGAAAACCGACAGGTGCTCAATTATCTTGAACGCTTGACGAACAAGGTGCTTTTAAAAGGAAATCACGAGGATATACTTGCCCGCGTGATGGAGGAAGGACATATAGATTGCTACGATATAATGAACGGTACCTATATAACTGTTTCGCAGTTTTTCGGTGAGCGGAATATAGATGCTTACGGAGTTATAGATATAAAGCAATCGGCTTACAGAGAAATAGAAAAATTTCTTGAACAAACGGTAGATTACTTTGAAACCGAAAATTATATTTTCGTTCACGGCTGGCTACCCATCAACGTAGAAGCAGAACCGGTCTTATATTCGCCGGATTGGCGGAAAGCGCCCAAAAGCGCTTGGAAGGACGCACGCTTTATCGGCTGGCAGGAGGCGTATCCCAAGGGACTGACGGTAAAGGATAAGACTATAGTGTGCGGACACAGACCTGCAATGTACGGCTACCATTTCGATAAAAGCCGCGTTTCAAGTGATTGGACTACCTTTTTCGGAGACGGAATGATCGCTATAGACGGTTGTACTGTCCGCAGCGGAATAGTAAACGTTTTGGTTATCGAAGACTTCTTACTTTAACGGAGGTAAATATGTTAGGTGCAATTATCGGCGACGTTATCGGCTCGCCTTATGAATACGGCTCGGACAAATCAAAGGATTTTATGCTCTTCGTTCCCGATTGCCGCCCAACGGATGACAGCGTGCTGACTATAGCGGTCGGACTTGCATGCGCAGAGGCAGACTGCGAAAACGAGCGTGAGTTTAAAAGCGTTCTCGTCCAAAAAATGCGCGAGGTAGGCAGACAGTACCGCAACGCAGGCTACGGCGAGCATTTTTACCGCTGGCTTATCGATGATAACGGCAAGCCCTACGGCGGTAACACTAATGGAAGCGCAATGCGCGTTTCGCCAACTGCGTGGGCAGTCGATACTCTTGAGGACGCCCTGCGCCTTTCAAAATGGAGTGCGGAGATCACCCACAGCCACCCCGAGGGAATAAAAGGCGCACAAGCCGTAGCAAGCGCTGTCTTTCTTGCACGCACGGGCGCCGACAAGGATGAAATAAGGGATTACGTACATACCAATTTTTACGATCTTGATTTCACCGTCGATGATATCCGCCCCGGATACAAGCACGATATGACCTGCGAAGGAAGCGTTCCGCAAGCTATCGTATGCTTTCTGGATTCGGATTCCTTTGAGGACGCCGTGCGTAATGCTGTTTCTCTGGGAGGCGACGGCGATACCCAGGCTTGTATCGCAGGCGCAATAGCGGAAGCGTATTACGGAATTCCTTCCGAAATAGAAGAACGGGTTTTTGATTATATAGACGAAACCTTGCAGGAATATTATTTTGAATATTCAGATTATCTTTACAACAGATGAGGAGAAAAAAGTATGAAGATCGGCGACAGAATAGCCTTGGGCAGATATGATTTTCGCAACGATGGAGAGAAGCTTCCCGTAACCTGGCGTGTTATCGGTGAGAGGGAGGATGCGTTTCTTCTCATTACCGAGGAGATAATAGATTGGTCCGTTTTTAACCTTGCGGAGCCTATTAATTGGGAACACAGCCTGTTAAGGTTTTGCCACCGTATGCTGTATCAGGAAATGTTTGACGAATACGAAAAGCTGTGCGTGCTTGAATCGGATATATTGACCTCCGAAAAGAACCTTTATGATGAAGCAGACGTTTGTCCCGATGAAGGAGTTTTGACCAAGGACTTTTTGTTTTCCCTTTCCGCTTATGAGGCGCAGACCTATTTCGCAGACGATGATTCTCGTAAAGCAGTACCGACTCCCTATGCGGAAGCACAAGGGGTGTATAAGGATAAGAATACCGGATGCTCCTGCTGGTGGTTAAGGTCCCGCGGCTATAATTCAACCTATGCATCCGACGTTTTGCCCAACGGCGAGATATGTGCTTCGGGGGATGAGGTGGACGAGGGCGGCGGGCTCCGCCCCGCAATGTGGTATAAAAAAACGGAAGCCCTACGTCATATGCTCGTTCTGGATGTCTATTAATAACTCAGACGGTGTAAGCCTTTTTTGGCATACACCGTTTTTGTTTGCAAAATTACTTGTCATATTTTTACTTGTGTGCTATAATCTCATAGAACCTGACAGAATTGGAGCTTTATTTAAAATGACAGTGGTATTGGAACAGCTGCTGATACTGTATATTTTTCTTTTTATCGGCTGGCTGTTCGGTAAAATAAAAAAGACCTTACCGTCTCAGACGGGAATATTATCCTTTTTGCTTGTCAATCTGTTTTTGCCAACGAAGGTATTTACAAGCTTTTCAAAAAACTTCACCGTTTCCTATTTCAAGGAGCGGTATGACGCTATAATCATTTCTGTAATACTTCTTGCGGCGCTTCATTTTGCATCGATATACGTAGCAAAGCTGCTCACAAGGAAGGGGTATGAGCAAAAGGTCTACCGCTATACACTTACCATAGCTAACTACGCCTATATGGGCTACGCTCTTTCCGAAAGCCTTTTCGGTGAAGCGGGACTTACGGATATGATCCTTTTCTGCATTCCCTTTGCCATATATACGTACACCTTCGGTTACGCTATGCTTACGGGATCGGGAACCTCGGTAAAGCGTATATTCAATCCCATTACCGTCGCGATAATTCTCGGTATGGTCTTCGGACTTTTTGGAATAAGCCTTCCCGACGCGGTGAACGGCATACTGGGTATGTCCTCTGCATGCGTTGCGCCTGTCAGCATGGTGCTTACGGGACTTACGCTGTCCATGTTCTCCTTTAAGGAGCTTATCGGTGATATAAAGGCGTATATCGTGGTTGCACTCCGACTCGTCGTGCTTCCCGCCATTATTTTCGGTATCTGCAAGCTGTTGAGGCTTGATGTTATAAACTCTGCCTTGCTTATGTCCTGTATGCCCAGCGGACTTAACACCATAGTTTTTCCACGCCTTGTGGATGAGGACTGCAAGCCCGGCGCACGCCTTGCATTGATATCCCATATTTTTTCCTTGGCAACCATACCCTTGTGGTTATCTTTACTGATGTAAAGGAGTTTTTTTATGAAGCAAATAAAAATTCTTTGCGTGGGAAACAGCTTTTCCTGCGATACTATTGAGCACGTTCCGGGCGTGGCTCTGTCTCTTGGATACGAAAAGGTAAAGTTCGGCAATCTGTACGTTGGCGGATGCTCTATTCGCAAGCACTTTTACCACGCCGAAAACGATACTCCGGCATACGATTATTACCTTAACGAAGGAAAGGGCTGGACGGTAGAGCAGGGGTACAGCATACGAAAGGCGGTCGAAAGCGAGGAATGGGATTGGATATCCATTCAGCACGGCACCGCCGACGGAAGCAGATATACGGATGAAGCTTATTACGAAAAGCTTCCCGCTTTGTGTAAATATCTCAAAAGCATCGCATCTCCCTCCACTAAGCTCGCTTTTAATATGACTTGGGTAGGGGATATGGATTTTCCCCACGAGGAGATCGCCGCCTATAACGGAGATCAAATGAAAATGTACTCTGATATAACCAAAATAACGAAAAACGCGGTTTTATCTCTTTCCGATATTTCCGTGGTTTCCCCTACGGGTACCGCAGTTCAGAACGCACGCACCTCTTCTCTTGAATCCCTTACCCGCGACGGATATCATCTTTCCCTTGACGTGGGCAGATACATAGCTTCTCTTACCTTCTTTTCCGCCATTACGGGTGAGGATATATGCAAGATCCGATGGGCACCCGACGGAGTTGACGAATATGCAAGGAAAGTTGCGATAACCTCTGCCGCAAACGCTCTTAAATCACCCTTCAGCGTTACCGAGTATACAGATTAAGGAGAAAATAAAATGGAACGAATAGCAAGCTTTACCATAGACCACCTTTGTCTTTTTCCCGGACTTTACGTTTCCCGCAGGGATAAAAGAGATAATACTGTAATTACTACATTTGATATGCGCGTCACCGCACCCAACCGCGAGCCCGTTATGGATATGCCCGCTCTTCACACCATCGAGCATCTCGGTGCAACCTATCTTCGCAACTGCTCCCGCAAGGAGGATATAGTATATTTCGGTCCTATGGGCTGCAGAACGGGTTGCTATATAGTTATGTTCGGCGACCTCAATCCCGAGGATATCTATTCTCTTGTTGTTGATATGTGCGATTTCATTATTTCCTTCGAGGGAGATATCCCCGGCGCCGCTCCCGAGCAGTGCGGAAATTACAGCGAGCAAAACCTTAATATGGCAAAATATTATATCGGCAAGTATAAAGACGAGCTTGTCGCCAATAAACGCTTCGAATATTCCGCTTTTCTTTAAAGTCCAATACCGCACCCTTAACGGTGCGGTTTTTTCATTTGTATTGAATTATTCACAGCGTTGTGATATAATATGAAAAAATGACGAAAAGAGGCGAATGTCGGTGGATTGTATCAACGACTGCTTAGACCGTTTTATAGAATTTACCGCCTGGGAAATGACAAAACCCAAGGCATACGGACCTTTTCATCTTATCTTCACTTTCCTCGGTGTTGCCCTTTGCTTGCTTCTGGCGTGGAAGTTCCGACGTCTCGGAGAGCGCGGCAACAAAATATTACTTATCAGCGTAAGCCTTTTCCTTATGGTAACGGAAGCTTATAAACAGCTTTTTTATTACTATCATATGGAAGACGAAAAGTATAACTTCGGCATTTTTCCTTTTCACCTTTGCAGTGTTCCTATGTATCTGTGCTTTATCGCCGCCCTTATTAAGCCCGGCAAGGTACGCGACGGTATGTACGGATTTATGACTACCTTCAATCTTTTGGGCGGTATTATGGCGTTTATCGAGCCCTCGGGTATCGTACACGACCATCTTACTCTTACCGTCCACGCCTTTCTCTGGCATCTGTCTCTTATTTTTATCGGCGCGTATCTTCTTATGTCGGGCAGATATGCAAAGACG
>JAGAKP010000055.1 GCA_017625615.1 Clostridia bacterium | reverse complement strand
TAATTTTTTATATTTTTATAACTCTTCTCGTTTCCATTGCGCGCTGTACAAGACCTTCTACGTCCAGCTTTTTTTCCTCCGCCTCTATCTGCTCCAACGTTGGGCGGGTGAGGGGATGCTTGGGAGTGAATACGGTACAGCAATCCTCGTAGGGAAGGATGGAGGTTTCAAAGGTGCCTATCTTCCGCGCGATGTCGGTTATCTCCACCTTATCCATACCGATACATGGACGTAGCACGGGCAGGGTGGGAACGGCGTTGGTTACGGTAAGCGCCTCCAAGGTCTGGGACGCCACCTGACCCAGCGATTCGCCCGTGATAAGTGCTTGCTGACCGAATTCGTGGGCAACTCTGTCGGAAATACGCATCATAAAACGGCGGAGCAGGAGAGTGAGCATTCTGTCCTCGCAGTTTTTCATTATCTCTTCCTGAATTTCGGTAACGCTTATGGCGTTAAGGAACATATTTCCCGTGTAATCCTTTATGCGCTTGGCAAGGGAGGTGACCTTTTCCATGGCAAGGTCGGAGGTGTAGGGAGGTGAATCGAAATACAGTCCGTCAACGGTGACGCCGCGCTTTGCGATCATATATCCCGCAACGGGGCTGTCAATACCGCCGGAAAGGAGTAGCAACGCTCTGCCGCTGCTACCCGTAGGCATACCGCCCGCGCCTCTCACACCGTTGCCGTGAACGTATGCGGCGGTGTCGCGGATCTCGGCAGTGACAATTACCTCGGGGTTATTTACGTCAACGCGGAGCGAGGGTATCTCCTCAAGTATGACCTCTCCGCAAAGTGCCGATATTTCAGGGGATTTTAAGGGGAACTTCTTGTCGCTCCGCTTGGCGTTGCATTTAAAGGTGCGCTTGTTGCCCACCAGCTCGTAGGCGTGCTCACGGACGGCGGCGAGGACGGAATCCATATTCTTTTCGCACTTAAAGCCGCGGCAAACGGAAACCACGCCGAATACGGTAAGCATTTTTTCAAAGGCGGTGTCTATATCCGCACCCTCGGAAGGGGTGACGCACATGGTGGACTGTGAATATTCAAGGGTAAACTCACCCTCCACCTCTTTTAACTTTTTCTTTACGTTTTTTTCCACCAACGCAACGAAGGTGGAGCGGTTTAGCCCCTTAAGGACAAGCTCGCCGTATTTTAAAAGGATAATTTCCGTCATAATATAAGTCTCTTTCCCGCTGCAAGGAGTGTTTCCTTCAGCGCTTGTAGGTTTTCCTTTGTCGTTTCGGGGGAAACGCTTATGCGCAAAGCGTTTACAGTCTTTTCCGCAGGCAAGCCGTATGCTTCAAGGACGGTGTTTCCCTTCGCCCGCGTTGAGCAGGCGCTTGACGCCGAGCAGTACACACCGGCAGATGACAAATAATTTATCAACGTTTCACTGCGTATGCCCTTTGCCACGCAGGAGATTATGTGGTTGCAGTGGTTAACGGGTATATTGAATTCAAGGTAAGGCACCTCTTTAAGGACCGAAAGGGTGTTTTCGTATATCTCGGGCAGATTTTCTCCCTTCCACCCGCACACGCTTTCGGCAAAGGAGATAATGCCGTTTACGTTTTCCGTACCGCTCCGAAAACCCTTTTCCTGCCCGCCGCCAACGATAAAAGGCTTTATTTTACTGCCTTTTTTAACCATCAAAGCGCCCACTCCCTTAAATCCGCCGATCTTGTGGGCGGAAACGGAAACACTGTCGCAAAGGCGGTATGTCACAGGGGTATCGTACTTCATAAAGCCCTGCACCCCGTCAACGTGCAGGTGTGCGCCGCAGCCGCTCATATCTATAAGCCTGCGTATCTGCTTTATATCGTAGCAAGCACCCGTTTCGTTGTTTACCGTCATAAAGCAGGCAAGGGAAACGGGGGAAGAAAAAGCCATTTTCAGCTCGTCCGCATCGTGGCAGCCGTTTTTGGTGGAAACTCGGATTACCTCCCAGCCCTTTTCCTCCAAGTGCTTTATAGGCTCTGCCACGGAGGGGTGCTGGCTGTCGTCGGTGACTATGCGCTTACAGACTCTCGCCCTCGCCTCCGCCACGCCGAAAATTGCGGTGTTGTTGGATTCGGTGGCACCGGAGGTGAAGAAAACCTCGTCGGTCTTACAGCCCATAGCCTTGGCGATCACCTCGCGGGAGGCTTCAACCTCTTTCCGCGCCTCGGTGCCGAAGGCGTGAGGGCTGGATGGGTTGCCCGTAACCGAAAAGCTTTTTTCAATTATATTTTTGTTTGTCGGGTACGTCGCTGCGTAATCAAAATAATGTAACATAAAATTTGTCCTTAAATAAGATGGCAAGATATTATACAACGAAATAATGAAAATGTCAAATAAATGAGGAACGAGGAACGAGAAACGAGAAATTACGGTTGATTTTTGCAAAGGATTGCAAAAATCTTCAAATTAAAATTTTCGATATGTTTTGTCTGTAATAACTCAAAGTCTGATGGAACGGAGCGATGGTAAAACGCTGTAGAAAACGTCTTTTACGCGCGTAGAGCTGTAGTAACCTACTGCCTACCGCGTAAAAGCGTTTAGAAACGCAAAATAAAAGAAAATTCCGTAGATTTATTCTACGGAATTTTTACCTTATTTTTACTGCTGTGGGTGCGGCGGGGGCAAGCCACCCGCCCTACAAATGGGAATTTGCTGCAGCAAAATTTTATAAATGTTTTGCGTTTCGATCTACAGTGCTTTTACCGAGCGCACTTACTCAGTACCGGCGAGGGCGAATAGATAGTCCGCGCTACCGGGAAACGTCACGTTATACTTCTTTACCGGCACGCCGTTTACCTTTGAATTGAATCTTTCGCCGTCAGTGACGGAGAAGTTGGAGAAATCCGCCAGACCCTTGCCCGTATACTTTGAGTACGCCTCCTTACGGACCCACACCTTTGCAAAAGCGACTGCATCGCTATCGTTGGCGCGGACGTATTCAGCCTCCTCCTCGGTGAAAAATCTCTCTGCTATGGCGAGATAATCGTGATTGGAATTATCGTTGAATCTGCCGAGATATTCACCGTCTATACCCACGGGCTTATCGGAAAATACCACGACCATAACCGCGCCCGTAGTGGTGACGGACACGTATTTTTTGTCTATACCCTTTACGCTGGGCTTTCCGCGGCTTCCGTAAACCACCTCAACGTCGGGGTTGCCGAAATGCTCTTTTGCCTTCTGCGTTACCATTGCGTGACGCTGCTCGCGGTCAAGCACGTTATCAAGTACGTAATATTTCAATGCCATTTTTTATTCCTCCACGGGGGTTGTGTTTTCTTCGGTGTTTTCGGTATTTTCGGTGTTTTCTGCGTTTTCTTCCGAGTTTTCATCCTGCTTTACTACCGCAAAACGGGATATTACCGCATTTTCGCCGGTACGCATTACTATAACGCCTGCGGCAGGTCTGCCGTAAACGGGAATTTCCTTTACCGCGGTACGGATGATAATACCCGAATCGGTGATAAGCATAATATCGTCGGTTTCGGAAACCATCTTAATACCGCAAAGAGTACCCGTTTTTTCGGTTATGCGGTGGCAGATCATACCCTTACCGCCGCGCTTTTGTACGGGATATTCGTCGGGCGCGGTGCGCTTGCCGTAGCCCTGCTCGGTAACGGTGATAAGCACCTTTCCGTCGTCTGCTTCCGGTATAACTGCCGCACCGACCACGTAATCGCCCTCGGACAGAGTAACAGCCTTAACGCCGCGGGCAAGTCTGCCCATACAGCGGATATCGTTTTCGTTAAAGCGGATACCCAAGCCCTTCGAGGTAGCGCAAATAATATCGTCGTTGCCGTTTGTAAGCATTACGTAGAGAAGAGCGTCTCCCTCGTCAAGGTTGATAGCGTATATACCCGTAGTACGGCGGGTGTGGTAATCCATAAGATTAACGCGCTTGATAATGCCGTTTCTGGTAAGGAGAACGATATATTTATCGTCTGTAAAGCCTGCCACGGGAATGATCGCGGTGATCTTTTCCTTTTCATCAAGGGACAGCACGTTAACGAGGTTGGTTCCCTTTGCGGTACGGGATGCTTCGGGCACCTCGTAGCACTTCTTGAAATAAATTTTACCCTTGTCCGAGAAGAACAACAGAAAATCGTGGGAATGTGAAATAATAACGTCCTCTACGAAATCCTCGTCCTTGGTGGACATAGCGGTTATACCCTTACCGCCTCTGCGCTGTGAAGCGTAGGTATCGGAGGGCAGACGCTTAACGTAACCGTCGTGGGTGGCGGTGATAACGCAGTATTCGCGCTGAATAAGATCCTCTATGAGAATATCGTTTTCGGCTTCCTCAATACCCGTTCTTCTCTCGTCACCGTATCGGTCGCGTATCTCGTTCATTTCGTCCTTGATTATCTGCTTTATCTTGCCCTCGTCGGCAAGAATACCGCGCAATTCGTCAATAAGCGCGTACAGAGCGGCGAGGCGTTCCTCTATCTTCTTTCTCTCCATACCGGAAAGGCGTCCCAAGGGCATTTCAACGATAGCCTGCGCCTGCACGTCGGACAGACCGAAGCGGGCAATGAGCTTTTCCTTTGCATCGGGAATAGAAGCGGAGGAGCGGATAATGCTGATAACCTCGTCGATATTATCAATGGCGATCTTGTAGCCCTCGTACAGATGGGCTTCCTTTTCCGCCTTGTTCAATTCAAACTGTGTTCTGCGGGTAACGACGGATATCTGATGCTTTATATAATGCTCTAAAATTTCCTTAAGTGACAGCGTTTTAGGCTCGCCGTCAACAAGGGCAAGCATATTTATGGCGCAGGTGTCCTCAAGCTGGGTGTATTTATACAAAAGATTAAGTACAACGTCCCTGTTTGCGTCCTTTTTCAGGTCGATAACTATACGCATACCCTCTCTGCCCGATTCGTTTCTTATATCGGAAATACCCTCAATACGCTTGTCCTTTACAAGTCCCGCCATATAGTCAAGCAGCATGGAGCGGTTTACCTGATAAGGCAGCTCGGTAACGATAATGGAGGTCTTGCCTCTCTTTTCCTCAAAGTGGCACTTTGCGCGCACCTTTATTCTGCCTCTGCCGGTGGTGTATGCTTCGTATATTCCCGCGGTGCCGTGAATGGTGCCGTAGGTGGGAAAATCGGGACCCTTAACGAACTGCATAAGATCCTTTACGGTGCAGTCGGGGTTGTCCATAAGATAAGAGGTAGCGTCAATAACCTCGCCCATATTGTGGGGCGGGATATTGGTAGCCATACCTACCGCAATACCGATAGATCCGTTTACAAGCAGGTTCGGAAAACGGCTGGGCAGGCATACGGGCTCGCGCTGTTTGTTATCAAAGTTGGGAACGAAATCCACAACCTCTTTTTCAATGTCCTTCAGCATCATGTTGGCAAGACGCTGCATACGCGCCTCGGTGTAACGGTATGCCGCCGCACCGTCGCCGTCAATATTACCGAAGTTACCGTGGCCCTCTACCAGAGTGTATCTCATAGAGAAGGGCTGTGCAAGACGCACCATCGCATCGTAAACCGCCGCGTCGCCGTGGGGATGGTAGTGACCGAGCACGTATCCGACAGTGGTAGCCGATTTACGGAAGGGCTTATCGTAGGTGAGGTGCTCCTCGTACATTGAATAAAGTATTCTTCTGTGTACGGGCTTTAAGCCGTCGCGCACGTCGGGAAGCGCTCTGCCGACGATAACCGACATGGCGTATTCGATATAGCTTGTCTTTATCTCTTTTTCAATGCCTATATCAATTATACATTGGTTTTCGTGGGAACTATAATCATATTCTTCATGTGCCATATTTTAGCCCTCCTTTCTTATTAAACGTCGATATTCTCTGCATATTTTGCGTTCATCTCAATAAATTCGCGTCTGGGCTCAACCTTGTCGCCCATCAGCACGCTAAAGAGCGCGTCCGCCATAAGTGCGTCCTCAATGGTAACGCGTTTAAGAGTGCGCTTTTCGGGGTCCATAGTGGTTTCCCAAAGCTGGTCTGCGTCCATTTCGCCAAGACCTTTATATCTTTCAGCCTGCGCGCCCTGACCGAGCTCTGCGATGCACGCGTCTCTTTCCTCGTCGGAGAAGGCGTATCTCTGCTGCTTGCCCTTGTAAACCTTGTAAAGGGGAGGCTGTGCGGCAAAAATATGTCCGTTTTCGATCAATGGGCGCATGTGTCTGAAGAAGAAGGTGAGCAGCAGTGTTTTTATGTGGGCACCGTCAACGTCGGCATCCGCCATAATAATTATTTTTCCGTAGCGAAGCTTGGTTATATCAAATTCACTGCCGATACCCGTGCCCAAAGCAAGTATAATGGGTATTATCTGGGTAGATGAATATATGCGCTCAAGACGCGCCTTTTCTACGTTGAGTATCTTACCGCGGAGAGGGAGAATGGCTTGGAAGCGGTGGTCGCGGCAATCCTTCGCCGTACCGCCTGCGGAGTCACCCTCTACCAGATAAAGCTCGGTAAATTCGGCTCTTCTTTCGTTACAGTCAGCAAGCTTTCCGGGCAGGGAGGAGGATTCAAGTAATCCCTTTCTGCGGGTAAGCTCTCTCGCCTTTCTTGCGGCTTCTCTTGCGCGGGAGGCGGAAACTGCCTTTTCAAGTATGGTCCTTGCGGTGGTGGCGTTTTCCTCAAGATATATGGCAAGCTTTTCGTTTACCATACTCTCAACCAGTGTACGGATCTCCGAGTTACCTAATTTTGCCTTGGTCTGGGATTCAAACTGGGCGTCAACAAGCTTTACGCTTACTACGGCGGTAAGACCTTCGCGCACGTCGTCACCGCTGAGCTTGTCGCCTTCTTTTAAAATATTGTATTTTCTGCCGTAATCGTTTAAAACCTTTGTAATGGCACTGCGGAATCCCGTTTCGTGAGTACCGCCCTCAACGGTGTGCATATTGTTTGCAAAGGATATAATGCTGTCGTTATAGGTGTCGTTATACTGAAGCGCCACCTCGGCAACGGAGGTGCCCTTGCTTCCGTTAACGTATATTACGTCGCTGTGAAGCATCTCCGCACCCTTTTGCTCGTTTATATAGGTTACGAATTCGCGTATACCGCCCTCAAAGCAGAAGTGCTCCTCGGTGGCGGGCTCAACTCTTTCGTCGCGGAGGATGATGGATGCGCCTGCGTTAAGGAACGCCTGCTCGCGCAGACGGGTGCGTACCGTTTCGGTGTCGAACACAACGGTCTCGAAGATCTCCTCGTCGGGCCAGAAGCGCACGGTCAGTCCGTGCTCCTCGGTGTCGCCGGTAACGTGCATGGGCTCAACCATATTGCCGCGCTCAAAGGCAACGTAATATTCCTTGCCGTCGCGGTGGTTGTATGCTTCAAGACGCTTGGAGAGGGCGTTAACGACGGATGCGCCAACGCCGTGGAGTCCGCCCGCTATCTGGTAACCGCCGCCGCCAAACTTACCGCCTGCGTGGAGAACGGAAAAAATTACCTCAAGGGTGGGCTTGCCCTGCGTGGGATGTATACCGCTGGGCACGCCTCGGCCGTTATCCTTTACGGTGCAAGAACCGTCCTTTTCAAGTATAACGATAACGTCCTTACAGAATCCCGCAAGGATCTCGTCAATGGAGTTGTCCACTATTTCGTATATAAGGTGGTGGAGTCCCCGCGCGGAGGTGGTACCGATATACATACCGGGACGCTTGCGCACCGCCTCAAGACCTTCAAGGACTTGTATTTGGCTATCGTCGTAATTTTTGATTTCAGTCATAGTTTTTACTTCTCCTTTTGAAACGAGAAACCTTTCGGAATGAGGAATGAGGAACGAGGAATGAGGAATTATGGTTGCTTTTTGCACGGCGGTGCAAAAAGCTTCCATACCTTTTAACTATTCACTTTTCACTCTTAACTTTTTTCGGGGTGAATTTAACTTTTATTCAATACTTTTCTTCCAGCAGGAAAACGAAAAAATACGAAACTACCGTGAGGTACAAAAACGCGAACATATCGTACACGATCATAGCTAAAAACTCGTTGTTTTTGTGTACGCTGAAATAGCTTATTATAACGATTACGGTAATAATTGCTATTGCTATTATCCATTTTGCGGTTCTGCCCTCAAAACGGATAGGTCTGTCAAACTCCTGCAATATTACAGGAGATACCACAAGAGCTATAAAATATCCCAGCAGGCATTCAAACACCGCTACGAATATCCAATATTTGTTATAAAATTCAACGGCGTATTCCAGCAGGTTATTTCCCGTATTAAAATACAAAACCGTTCCCAACGAGTATAAAACGGTTAAAACCAAACCTACGAGAAAAAATTTAAGTACACGCATAGATGCTCCTTTAACGAGAAATGAGGAACGAGTAAACCACCCCAAAAATCCTGCGGATTTTCGGGGACCCCGGAACGAGAAATGAGGAACGAGTAATGAGAAATGAGAAATTTCGGTAGCTTTTTTCGCGTAACGCGAAAAAAGGTTTCATTCATTCATCATTCATCATTTATCATTTATCATTCATCATTTTTTTACTCTTCCCAGCACCGTATCCACCGCAAAGGACGACATACACACGCTTTCGGTAAATCCGTTATCGGACAGAATAAAGCTCTCCGGCACGCGCTTGCTGGCGTACACTATCTTCATATCCGCTCCCGCTTTTTTCAGAAAATCCCTTGTCACGGGAGAGACGGACGCGGTATCGAGATTAAAAATACCGATGATCTCGCTCTTTTTAATACTTATTTCGTTTTCTAAATTTACAAACATCTGCCGTTCTCCACTTTAATTATCTGTGCCTTCGGTAAAACGTCCTTCAAGCTTTCGTCACAGCCCGTTATAATTACCTGCCTGCCGTGGATGCGGTTGAGTATATACTCTCTCCGCGTTTCGTCCAATTCGCTGAGCACGTCGTCAAGGAGAAAAACGGGATATTCCCCCGTAAGAGATTTGGATATCTCTCCTTCAGCCAGCTTCAGAGCAAGCACCACGCTTCTCTGCTGACCTTGGGATCCGTACACCTTTGCGCTGCGGCGGTTTATCAGTATAATAAAATCGTCCTTCTGCGGTCCGCAAAGGGTCATTCTCTTTTCAATCTCCGCGCCTCTTTTTGCCTTGAACAAAGCCTTATAATTTTCTCTCAGCTCCGCGGTGGTGCTTCCGTCCACCTGCGAAACGTAGACGAGGGATAATTCCTCCCTCTCGGAGGACATATCGCACAAAAATCCCTTTGCGCTTTCTTCCAGAGCGGCAAGATATTTTCTGCGGTTTACGGTAATATTCGCCGCCAACACCGCCATACGCTCGTCGTATACGTCCAAAAGTTCGGGCACGATGGTGTCGCCCTTCAGGTGGGCGTTTTTTTGTATAAGCAGGCGGTTGTATTCGTTAAGCGCCGCCACGTGGCGGGGAAAGGACTGGCATATCGCCATATCGGTAAAACGGCGTCTTCCCTCGGGCGCGCCCTTAACGAGATCAAGATGGTCGGGCGTAAATATGACGCACCTGAAGGCACCCAAAAACTCGCTCAGCTTTGATATAGGCACGCCGTTGCGCAAAAATACCCTTCTTGCGCTTTTTTTAAGACGGACGCCCATCTTATTTTCAATTCCGCCGGCGGTATAGACTATGTCTGCCGCCGCTTGGTCACAGCCAAAGCGTATAAGCTCCTTATCCTTGCATCCGCGGAAGCTTTTTCCCGCGGCAAAGAAACATATACCCTCCAGCAAATTCGTCTTTCCTGCGGCGTTTTCGCCGCAGATAAGGGTGGTTTCGGGAGAAAAGGACAGTTTATTCTCCTCACCGTTGCGCCAATCCTTCAAATAAAGGGTGTTTAGTATCATCAGTTTTTAACTCTGCAGGGCAGTACCAGATAAATATACGAGGAATCTCTGTGTCCCACGGGTGTGAGCATCATAGAGGTTAAAGGACCCGTAAGGGATGCAAGTATGGTCTCGTCCTTGCAGGCGCGGAGCGCGTCGAGGAGATAACGGTTGTTAAAGCTTATCTCAAGGTCATCGCCCTCTTTTTTAATTCTTACCTGATCGTTTACCTTACCGTACTGGGTAGAGCAGTAAATGTGAAGCAGGGTATCCTCAAATCTGAAGCGAAGAGGAGTTTTAAGTCTTTCGTCAACGAGCAGGGAAGCTCTTTCAACGCTTTCTATAAAGTCGGCTCTCTCCACCTCAACGAAGATCTTGCTCTGCTGAGGCAGCGCGCGGGTGTAATCCAGATATTCGCCCTCAAGCAAGCGGGAGAAGAATATAACGTCGCCAATACGGAACACGATATGCTTGCGGGTAAACTCCACCTTCATCATTTCGTCGTTATCCGAAATAAGGCGGCACAGGTCGGAAAGTGATTTTCCCGGCACGACGAAGCGGAAGGTCTCTTTATTATCAAATATAGCGTTCTTTTCCTCGCGCAAAGCAAGGCGCGCGCCGTCAAGAGCAACTATGGTAAGCTTGTTTTCCTCTATCCGGAACAGCTCGCCGGTGAGAATGGGGCGTGCGTCTATCTGCGCCACCGCAAAGATGGTGGAGGATATCATTTCCTTCAAAAGACCCTGGGTAATGGTAAAGGATCTGTCGCCCGCAAGCTCGGGCAAATTTGGGAAAGCCTCTGCCGCAAGACCGTGAATGGTAAAGTCGGAGGCGCCGCCCTTAATGGTAACAGCGTTTTTCTCGTCTGCGTTTATTTCTATTTCGCACTCGGGCATATTTTTAATAATGGCGTATATTTTCTGGGCGTTGAGTATAACACTGCCGACCTCCTTTGGGTAAACGGGGGAGGAGGTCTTTACACCCTTTTCAAGATCGTAGCCGCAAACGGTAAGGATACCGTCCCTTTCCAGCGAAAAAAGCAGACCCTCAAGTGCGGGAAGGGTGCTTTTGTTGGAGGTAGCCGTCATTGCGGGCTGTATAAGTGAAAGAAGTGTTTTTCTGTCTGAAATAAATTTTATAGCCATTTTCTTATTAAATCCTTTCACGCGCGCACGCGCATAGAGAGTGTAGCTTTTCCTTTTCTTAAAGGGGTTTGTTGTTATGAATAGTTGTTATTAACCGTGTGGAAAATGTGGAAAAATATGCTTTATCTTCTTTTTTATTCTTTGATACGGCGTTTATTTTTAAAAATAAGAGCCGTTTTTTTTTGTTGAAAATGCTGTGGGTTTTCTGTGGAAACTCTATGGAAAACTATGTTGAAAAATGTAAAGTAAGGTGAAAAACCGCTGTGGAAAAATTTTCCGATTTTTGACACCGTCAAAAATCCACCTTAATTCCTCATTCCTCATTTCTCATTTCTCATTTCTCATTTTTAATTATTCTCCCAATTCACGAAGCATTAAATTTACTTCTCTCTCGTAAGCGGGATCGTTTTTCATTCTGTTTTCCACGTTGGCAATGGAATTTATAATGGTGGTATGGTCCTTGCCGAACATTCCGCCTATCTTTTTAAGTGACATATCCGTAAGCGTGCGGAAGGCAAAAATACAAAGGTTTCTGGCGTAGACCACGTCGGCGTTTCGCTTGCCGGAGGTGAGGACTTCCTTCTTCACCGAGTATTTTTTGCAGATATAATCGAATATATTTTGAATTTTATTATCCTGCGTTTCCGCTACCTTAAGATATTCGCTGAGCACGGACACCGCCATATCGAGGGTTATTTTTTTGCCCTCGATAAAGGAATGAGCCTTCAGCTTTTTTATTGCGCCCTCTATCTGGCGGATGTTGCTTTTGATGTTTGCCGCCAGAAATTCAAGCACGTTATCGGGAATATCAACGTCCATATCCACGCTCTTGCGCTTGAATATTGCCATTCTCAATTCCGCATCCGGCGGCTTTATGTCGGCGATCAAGCCCATTTCACAGCGGCTTCTGAGCCTATCCTCAAGGTTTATTTCCTTGGGAGGTCGGTCGGATGTGATTATCACCTGCTTTTGCTGTTGAAAAAGTGTGTCTATAGTGTGGAAAAACTCTTCCTGAGTTTTGTCCTTGCCTTCGATAAACTGAATATCGTCTATCAACAAAACGTCGAGATTACGGTACTTTTCGCGGAATGCGATGTTGGATTTCTGCACCAGTGAATCCACCATTTCCTGTGTGAATTCCTCACCGGTCTTGTACAGTATGGCAGCATGTGGATTTTTCGCCCGCATGTGGTTTACCATTGCAAAAAGCAGGTGTGTTTTACCCAGTCCGGGAGGGCCGTATATAAAGAGAGGGTTGTACAGCTCGGCGGGATGGTCCGCAATGGCGAAGGATGCCTTTGCCGCCACCTGATTTGAAGAGCCGATAACGAAATTTTCAAAGGTATAATTGGGGTTATACCGCAGATCGTAGGCGGTGTACTTCTTGCCGTCGTCCTCTTTTTCCTCGTCCTTTGCCGCCTGCACCGCCTGCGTCTTGCTGGAAACGGTTACCTGAACCTTGTTGAGCATATATTTTTCAAAGGCTTCCTCAAGGTCGTTGAGATACCGCTTGTTTATGGTGTTGGCGCCCACGATATCGGGGGTGAGCAGGTCAACGCGGGTGGCGGACATATATGTGATTATGGTGTTTTTAAAAAGCCAGTTAAAGGATGCGTCGGAGCATTTTGTGGACATCTCCTCAAGCACCGAGGCGTATATTTGTTCCCTCGTACGGGGGTTGCTGTAATCCATTTTTTCCTCGCTATATATAGTTATAGTTATATATAATATATAATAACATACATGTTGATAAAAATCAAGTTTTTTCGGTAAGTTTGATAAAGAATGAGAAATGATGAATGAGAAACGAGGAACGAGAAACGAGGAATTTCGGTAAAAATCCGCGTTATGCGGATTTTGGTTTTTGTTTTATTACGGCGGGGGCAAGCCACCCGCCCTACATACACGCCGTGGGTATTCGATAACCGTAGGGGACGGCGTCCTCGACGTCCCGAAAAAAGTTAAGAGTTAAGAGTGAAAAGTGAATAGGTTCGGAAGATTTTTGTTCGCACACGAACAAAAATCAACCACAATTCCTCATTTCTCGTTTCTCGTTCCTCATTTTTTAAAAAAACTCTTGACAAATTCATCATTTTATGGTTATAATATCCTTTGCCTGTGTTCAGGCTTATTTTTCACGGCGCAAAACTTTAATTTTTGAATATTTATCAGGAGGTGCATTCCGAATGCTCAGAACATATCAGCCCAAAAAGATCCACAGACAGAAGGAGCACGGCTTCAGAAAGAGAATGGCTACCGCTAACGGCAGAAAGGTTCTCAAGAGAAGACGCGCAAAAGGCAGAGCAAGACTCACTTATTAATTTTTAAACACGGGTTTAAAAATCAATAAAAGTAAAAAGTAAGATTTAAAAGTGAATAGGTTCGGTAAAAAAACCGACGGTGTCGGTTTTTTTCCATATTCATTTTGTTTTGCTTGAATTTTAAAAGGGGTGTTAATTTTGCAGGAAAGTAAAAAGGTCGTTTCCCTCAAGCAAAATCACCTTTTCGGGTTGGCGTACGCCAAGGGTAAATGCTATACCCAGCCCGTAATGGCGGTGTATATACTTAAAAACCGCCGCAAAAACGCAAAGACCATGCTTGGCATAACCGTTTCAAAAAAACGGGGAAAAGCGGTAGAGAGAAACCGCGCGAAGCGGATCATACGGGAGGCGTTCCGCCGACTGTACCCGCAAGTGAAGGACGGATATATTATAGTGGCAGTCGCCCGACAAGGCTGTATGGACGCAACAAGCGCCGTGGCGGAAAAACAGCTTGAAAAGATATTGACCGGGGCGGCACTCCTTTGCGACGACGCGAGCTGAATATGCCTTATGTTTAAAAAGCTTTTTACCGCACCAATACGATTTTATCAAAAGTACGTTTCTCCGTCATTGGGGTCAAACTGCCGTTTTTACCCCTCCTGCTCTCAATACGCCATAGAGGCTATCGAGGAATGGGGAGTAATTATCGGTATTTTTTTAGGTATATGGCGTTTACTTCGCTGTAATCCCTTTTGCAAATGCGGATACGACCCCGTGCCGAAGAAAAAAACGAAGGGAAAAACGAAAAAGTGAATATTATGGATATCTTCTACATACCTTTCGGGTATGTAATGAAAGGTTGCTTATGGGTTGGCCAGAATTATTACTGGGTAGCCATAATCCTTTTTTCTCTCATTATGGAGCTGGTTCTGCTTCCTCTTTCCATCAAGCAGCAGAAATCCTCCGTTAAGCAGGCAACTCTCCGTCCCAAGGAAATCGCAATAAAGCGCAAGTACAAAAACAGAACGGATAAAGAGTCCCAGCAGCAGATGAATATGGAGATACAGGAAATGTATCAGAAGAACGGCTACAATATGTTCGGCGGCTGTCTTCCCCTCCTTATTCAGCTTCCCATTATTATGATCCTTTACAACATAGTACGTTCTCCTCTCCAGTATACCCTTTTCCTTAACGACGAGGATATGACCGCTATGTACAAAAACTCCGTTCAGCTTTGCGAGACCGTAAACGAAAACCTTTACGCCGAGCTGGACGAATTGCTGGAAATAAAAGACCCTACCGACGAGCAGAAGGAAAAGATAGAGACTATCAAGGTCTATGCCGCACAGTTTGAGGATTACCAGAAGAAAATGTGCGATAAGTACTTCACCGACGAGGAGACCGGCAAGACCGAATATTATTTCGAGGGTGACGAGGATATTCCCGACGATGCCGACAAGAGCATGAAGATGGAATATTACGTTATCGCAGTTACCAAGCACTTTGACCTGTACGTCCGCGAGCCTCTGGAGGAAAACGGACTTTGTACCGAGCTTCTTTCCTCCTCCACCGAGGATATTTTAAAGACCGCCTTCGATAACGAAAATAACCCCGAATATTACGAAGCAATTCAAAAGCTGCCCGATTATTCCTTCCTGGGTCTGTCCTTGCTTGACACTCCCTCCTTCTTCAAGAATATTTCGTGGCTTATAGTAATTCCCATTCTCGTATTCCTTACATCCTTCCTTTCCGCATGGCTTTCCAGAAAGCTCCAGCCTCAGAATCTGGATGCAGACGGCAACCCCGTAAAGATGCCCGGCGGCAAGATGATGGAGTGGGGTATGCCTCTGCTCTCCATGTACTTCGCTTGCTCCTTCCAGGCGGCTCTCGGCGTGTACTGGGTATGGAGAAGTATATTCTCCATGGGCAAGCAGCTCCTTCTTGCAAAGCTTTATCCCATCCCCACCTATACCGAGGAGGAGATAAAGGCGGCTATCAAGGAGGTCACCAAAGCAAAGAAGAAAAAGAAGATCGTTATCGAGGTTGACGAGGACGATCATTCCTACGACAAATTAAAGGTCTCCGATTCTGACGACGACGCAGAAGCTCCCGCCACGGGCACGAGAAAAATAAAAATGCTTACCGTGGATGACAGCGAGCTTCCCGAAAAGCGTTCCACCGGTCTCGATTCGAAGCCCGAAACCGAAAATAAGGAGTAACCGATGGTTAAAGAAATCGTTGTTTCCGCCAAAACTATCGAAGCAGCCGTAGAAAAGGGCGCTTCCGAGCTTGGCGCAGACCTTTCCTCCGTTGAGTACGAGGTGCTCGAGCAGCCCAGCAAGGGCTTCCTCGGTATCGGCGCTTCGGACGCTAAGGTCAGAGTATATATGCAGTTGATCCCCGCAGACAAGGCAGTTGCCTTTATCGAGACCGTGCTTAACGATATGGGTCTCACCGCTTCCGTCAGCATCAAGTCCGTAGAGGACGACGGTGCAACCCTCACCGTGTCCGGAAAGGGCTTAGGCTCGCTTATCGGACGCCACGGCGAGGTTTTGGATTCTCTCCAGTATCTCGCTTCCCTTGCCGCAAACCGCGTTTACGACGGATTTTACCGCATAACGCTGGACGTTGAGGGCTACCGCGAAAAGCGTGAGGAAACTCTCCGCCGTCTGGCACAGAAGCAGGCAGAAAAGGTACTTAAGTTCAAGAGAAGCTTTGCTCTCGAGCCTATGAACCCCTACGAAAGACGTATCATCCATACCGAGGTACAAAAAATAGCAGGCGTTGCTACTTATTCCATCGGTCAGGATACCGAGAGACGCATAGTAATATGTCTGGAAGGTAAAGAAAAAAACCGCAAGTAATGGCGACTGTCTAAACTGCGCAGACCGAAACGCAAAAAGGTAAATAAAAGTAAGACGAGAGATTTTGTTTATCTCTCGTCTTTTGTTTTGTTCGGTTTTAGGTAGGAATTTGTAAAAACAAATTCCTTTTTATTTTTTTGCGTTTCTAAACGATTTCGCTCGGGAGGCAGTAGATTACTACAGCTCTCCGCTCGCGAAATCGTTTTCTGCTTTGTTTATACAGCCGCCCCGCTTCAATCAGACTTTTAGTTCTATAGACGTTATTTTCGTGCGAACATTTCGCGGGCTGACGGGGACGTCAGCCCCTACGGTTATCGAATACCCGCGGCTATGCACAAACCGTAGGGGACG